>CAYTDU010000113.1:0-11030 GCA_964436395.1 uncultured Gemmatimonadaceae bacterium
AGCGCTGCGGCGGTTGAACAAACCAGTCTGGATGGTGAATTACAACGACGAACCGCACTGGCCCACATCGTATGCGAATAAGAGGGATTGGAATATCCGGATGCAGCAATTCTTCGACCATTTCCTGATGGGTGCGCCTGCGCCGGTTTGGCTGGCCGAGGGAATTCCGGCAGTCATGAAAGGGAAAACGCTGGGATTAGAGCAGTCGGAGAGGAACTGAGCGAGGCAGCACCTGGCACCTCTACTCGGCGAAGGTGTTAAAATCCCGATCCGTCTGTCGTTCACTGCTTCGCGGCGTGACAGCACTGCCTATCTGGCATTCATATCACGGATGGTGTCGTATTTGGCAAACTGGAAGCCTCATCGACTGGCTCACCGGCGAGAAGCTTCGAGATGCAGGGCTGCAATACCTGGACGCCGACAACTACGTGCGCGTCTCTCTGTTCGCGAAAGCGGGGATTTGACTGTCTACTCCTCTCGATGGACCAAATCCGGCGAAAAAGCGGGGACGCAAACCGCTATGTACTCTGCGCCACCTGGGGCTGGCGTGCTGTAGCGAACGCTCTCCCCGCTTTCCGCAATGAAGGCCTCACCCGCATTGACATCTGTCGTTCCGCCCTGGTGCTCAACCTGCAGTGTCCCGTTGAGGACAATGGTAAATTCGTCGAACTCAGGTGTTTGCGATGGTTCACCCCAACCGGCGGGACTTCTCATTCGAGCGATGCTGACACTGCTCGTGCCGGAGTTCAACCGACCGACGAACTCCTCAATGATCTTTGGCTTATTTCCTGCAGCAGAAACTTGGGTGGGTAATCGAATATGGGTAGCCAAAGCTCTGCTCCTGAATGGGTGGAGAAAAACTGACAATGCAACGCAAGGAACCTAGTTAGATGCTGGTTTGGAACAAACACTCACTGTTTTCGTAACTGATATCATGCCAAACGCTAGATTCCGCACAACCATAGGATTTGCCGCGTTCTGCCTCACAATTGGCGGCACGTCTTGCGGTTTCGAGGATGGGCACGATGCTTTCGCCGGCTACACGCCGCACGAACGCTACGTGCATGGCCTTCGGGCAGCCGGTCTAGATGAGACTGCATTGGGGAAGGATTGGATTTCTGCTGCCAGCAGGGCACTGGAAGCACCAATCTCGATTTCTCCACCCTACAGCGAAGTCAGTTACATGGACGCAGGCGAAGCGGGAGCGGTTGGTTATGCCTTGAACCTGCGCCGCGGGGAAAAGATCGCTGCGAGATTCAATCTTGACAGTGATACCACGTACAAGGTGTTCCTAGATATGTTCGTGATGCCCACTGGCGCTCGAAGGAACCCCGTCTTGTTAGCTAGCGCCGACACAAATTCAAATGGAATCGAATACGTTGCCCGGCGCGACGGCGACTATGTTGTGCGGATCCAACCTGAGTTGCTGCGAGGTGGGCGATACACCATAACTGTAGAAGTCGGCGGCTCACTTGGATTCCCGGTGGAGGGACACGACCACGCATCGATTCGCAGCTTCTGGGGTGATTGGAGATCCGGAGGGCGGATTCACGAGGGCGTGGACATATTCGCGCCCAGAGGTACACCGGTATTGGCAGCCACAGACGGTACGGTCAGAAGTACGAGGCCGAACAATCTGGGGGGAAAGGTCGTCTGGCTGCGCGATGCGTTGGGACGTTCACAGTACTATGCCCACCTCGACAGCCAGGTGGTAAGACGGGGGGATCGCGTCCAGGCGGGAGACACGATTGGCTTTGTGGGAAACACGGGAAATGCGCGCACAACTCCGCCGCACCTGCATTTTGGAATTGCATCCCGCGGGTGGTTTGACCCAATGCCCGCGTTAGGAGCGCCATCTGGCCCCGCACCGCAGTTTGCAGGAGACGCCGAGCTCATCGGTTCCGTGGTGAGGGCGAGCGCGGACCGTACGAGAATCCGCACGTTGCCGGCGGCGAGGTCGAGGGCAGTTGCAAACGTCGAGAGGCACACACCGCTGTCAGTAATCGCAGGGGTCGGACGATGGTTCAGGGTGTCCCTGCCTGACGGCTCGAGTGGTTTTGTGGAATCTCGGTACGTCGAGCCGGCGAACCAGCCAATTCGAAGTGAGTTGGTTGCCAATGGGGCGCTGTTACGGGAATCGCCAATACCAACAGCAGCGGCGACAGACAGTGTGGTGGCGGGGCAGCAGGTTCATGTCTTGGGAACCTTTGGCGGGTCCTTGTTGGTCCAGGCCCCGAGCGGCCGTGCCGGTTGGCTCGTACTCGACATGTAACTGCTGGCAGCGGCCGGTCAAGAAGCACCGCGGCGCCAGCGGGGAAAGATGCGGCGCACCTCGGCCACAAATCTAGAACCAATGTGCAGAAAGGGAGAACCGAGCTGGCTCCCGACCGGACGAGCCAACGCAAGGGCATCTCTTAACCCGGCCGCATCCGAAAACGAAGGCACGTCCGTGTACGCTCTACCAAACTCCCACGGAAAATGAGCGTCTGTGCTTGCTGCGGCAGCAAGTCCTCTCTTCTTGGTCGCGGCAGTTGCTTTACGATTCCAACTTGGCAGGAAAGCACGCGAATTGAACACCTCCACAACCTCAGCTACTGCGAGCGCTTCATCCGCTCTAGCATTGGCAGCCCAAGCGTACGCATACGGATGAGGGGCGTAGACAATGCCGCCTTGGTCCCGGATTCTATCCGCTGTTTCAGCCACAGATCGCCCTGAAGGGATGAACTCGGTAAGGTACAAACCGATGACGTGAGTTCCGGACTTGCAGTGGATTTCCTCACCGACGATCACCCGGTCCGGATAACGTGCAAACGCCTCCAGCGCCCCGGCGATTTCGCGGTGATCGGTGATCGCGATCTTGTCGAGCCCTGAGGCCACTGCAGCTTCGACCATTCCTGCTGGCGATAGCCAACCATCAGCCGAAACAGAAGAATGAGTGTGGAGGTCGACGCGCAAGCCTTACGCTCAACTCACCTTTAGGCTAGGCTCCTCCTTCGGTAGAGCCCCAAACTTCCTAACCCGCCGGTTGAAATCGGAAATAGCTAATGCCAGATCGGCTTTTCTGAAGTCCGGCCAGAGAACACTCGTATAGTGAAACTCTGCGTACGCAGTCTCCCAAAGCAGAAAATCGGAAAGCCGCTGCTCCCCAGCCGTTCTTATGAGGAGATCCACGTTGGGAGTCCCGTCAGTAATCTGCTCGTGCATCAGGTCAGGGGATATTTCCTCCGGCGCCAGAGTTCCTCGCTCCACGCTCTTGGCTAGTTTCGCGGCGGCTTGGGAGATCGCCCATCGTGAGCTGTAATCCAAAGCGAGCCGCAAATGAAGGCGCGTACAGTGTCTACTGGCACATTCCAGATCTTCGAGTACTGAGACGGCAGCACTGGGCATCCGATCGCGTCGGCCGATAGCAGACACCCTGACACCGCTTTCCAGCAACTCCTGCCGTTCCCGTCTGCAATACTCGCGGAGCATCCAGAACAAGCGGCCAACCTCCATGGCCGGTCGTTTCCAGTTGTCGGCGGAGAAAGCATATAGCGTGAGGGTCGACACTCCTTGGTCAGGTGCACTACGCACCACGTCACGAACACTGTCAACTCCCGCCTGGTGACCGCGCCAGCGTGGCATCCGGCGAGCCTTTGCCCAACGCCCATTTCCATCCATGATGATACCAACGTGCATCCTGCTCATTTCTTCTCCAACGCGTCCCGTGCCTCGCTGAGGAGGGATTCCATGCTTGTGAGATATGTCTCCAACGCCTTCCGTCCTTGTTGCGTCAGGCGGTATTCGGTCTTTGGTTTTCGATCTTCGTAGCCCTTCTTGACGGCTATGTATCCAGCTCCCTCGAGTTTGCGAGCGTGCACGCTGAGATTGCCGTCGCTCGTCTTCAGTATCGTCTTCAAGTCACCAAAACTCAGGCATTCTTCGGCGGCAAGGGCGGAGACAATTCCGAGGCGAATACGCTCGTGGATCAAGCGATCTAAGTCGTCTGGCTCGACACTACCCACCGTGTCTCCAAGTGATGTCCAGGCCCGCACCAATGTGCAACCCACCGAACCCGATGCCGAGCATCAGGAGCCCGGCCTCGGGACGAACGAGAGCAATGGCGCCAAGCGCGAGGAACACCACTCCCATCCAGCGAATGGCTCTGACGGAAAATGTCCCGGCTGCTGCAACACATGCACCGTAAAGCGCCAGCCATGTGCCCGGGAGGAGCTGGGCCGCACCGCTGGCTTCAAGGGCAAAAGTGAGCAATGCGCCAGCAACCAGTACCGGGATTACCACCCAGAAAACACGCCGTAATACACCAGACCACACGGGTACATCGATCTTTTTCGCCTTCATCGCGTTGGCTACGCTGGCGGCCGCGACCGACACGATTGCCGCCGGGATCCATACGCGCAGGTCCGCTGGAATGCCGCGAAGCCATGCCAACCACGTTGCGACAATGCCGACCACTCCGCTTATCACTAACCCCCATCCTGACACAGCTGTGTATGTTGAAGCTGTCTCCATGGTGCGGCGGATGTAGTCGAGGGTTTCTTTCGCATCGTTTTGACTGTTTGGCGTCGGGGTGGTCACAGCGCCTCCGCTTAGGTGTGTGCGGGAAAGAACTTTGCATTACAAAGTAAGAACGTAGACGAGTGACGCAAGTCTGTGGAGTAGAGAAGCCATACAGGCATCTATCCAGAGACGTCAGCGCGACGTTGAAGGCCGCTTCCGCATCTAACGGAGGAAACAAGTTCCCGTTTCGGCTGTAAGAGCTGGTGGATTTAGGGCTTGAACCGTCCCAACCAACCCGATTAAAATTTCACGCGACATGGGGACGATGCTGTCCCGCGAATTACAACGAGGACAATTGAGTATGACGCTACTGACTCTCAATGACGTGTCTAAGAGCTTCGGCCCGGTGACAGCGGTTGACGGTGCTTCCTTCTCTGTCGACCGAGGTCAGGTGGTCGGCTTCTTGGGGCCCAACGGCGCAGGCAAGTCGACTACCATGCGAATGATCAACCAACTTTTTGAGCCTGACGCCGGTGACATCTTGTTTGACGGGGAGCCTTTGGCGGAAGTGGCTCGAGACGCGAAGCGCCGCATCGGGTATCTGCCCGAGAACAATCCGCTCTATGGAGACATGCTGACATCGGAATACCTCAACTTCATCGCCGACCTTCGGGATATTCACGGGGTCGATCGCGCGCAGGCTATCGACAGCGCGGTGGATTCCACAGGGATCGCGGAAGTCTACTACCGTCAGGTAGGCGAGCTGTCCAAGGGCTACAAACAGAGAGTTGGCTTGGCACAGGCAATCCTACACCGGCCAGACCTGTTGATTCTGGATGAACCTACCGAGGGATTGGACCCGAACCAGCGGATAGAGATTCGTCATCTCATCGGCGATCTAGGCAAGGATCATACAGTAATCTTGTCAACGCACGTCCTTCCCGAGGTGCAGCACACGTGCACACGTCTTCTGATCATCAACGAAGGCAAGATTGCCGCAGACGGACCGGTTGACGAATTGGTTGCACAGGCGAGCGGTGCGGTACGAATTGCGGTAGAGGTGGTGGGCACCGGTGTGGTGGATGTGGTGCGGGGGGTCCAAGGTGTTCGCCAGGTCGACGAGACTGCGGACGAACGAACCGGCCGCCTCCTTTTGAACGTCACTGCGGATAGTTCCTCCGATGTACGCCCGGCGATCTTCGATCTGGCCAAGTCCAACAATTGGACTTTGTACGAGCTGCATCAGGAGACGAGGAGTCTGGAAGATCTCTTCCGTGAACTCACAGCGGGAACGGGGTCGGAATCATGAAACCGATTTGGACTATCGCTCGACGCGAGCTGAAATCCGTATTCGACCATCCTATGGGATATATCCTGTTGGTTGTCTTCGTGGGGTTGAACAACTTCTTGTTCTTTGCCCAAGCGTATCAGATGGGAATCGCGGAGCTACGACCAATGCTTGGTTTGATTCCGTGGCTCTTCCTCTTCTTCATACCAGCGGTCACGATGCGCTCCCTCGCCGAAGACCTGAGGTCCGGCACGATCGAAGTGGTTCTGGCACAGCCGATCACCGAACTCGAGTTGCTCATTGGCAAGTACCTCGGTCAGGTGCTGTTCATCTGGATTGCGTTGGCAATCACCTTGGCAATTCCACTAGGCCTGAGTCTCGGCGCTGACCTTCACGTCGGCGTGATATTCGCCCAGTACATCGGTACTGCCCTGTTCGCCGCCGGTTTTGCGGCGATCGGTGTGTGGGCATCGAGTCTCGGCAACACGCAGATAACGGCATTCATAGTCGGGGTTGCCGTGATGTTCTTCTTCGTGTTCTTGGGTCTGGACATGCTCGTGACCGGACTGCCGCCTGTGCTCGCCACGGTGGCCGCAAACCTCGGAGTGCTTGCGCACTTCGAGAATATCGGTCGTGGTGTGGTCGATCTTAGAGATGTGGTTTACTTCGTTACTCTGGCGGCTGTGTTCTTGGTCCTGGCGTACGGCGTCATCATTGGCCGCAAACTCGCACCCAAAGGAGATGCGCTCAAACGACTACGGACTGGAACCGCGGTGTTGGTAGTGACGTTGATAGTGGTCAACCTCTTCGGCCGGCACATCGGCGGGAGGTTGGATTTCACTCCCGGAAACGTTTACACGCTATCCCGCGCAACGAAGGAGATCGCCGGCAATCTGAATGACATCGTCACGATCAAACTGTTCGTTTCCAGAGAGTTGCCACCTCAGATCGCGCTATCGAAACGTGACATCGACGACCTCCTCAGCGATCTTCGCTCGGCGGGCGGCGGCAATATTCGCGTGATCGAGCGCGACCCCGCTGAGGACGAAGAAGTCGCAAACGATGCGCGATCGCTCGGCATCATGCCGGTGCAGTTCAATGTTGTGGGTCAGGATCAGCTGACAGTGCAAGAAGGGTTCATGGGGATCGCGGTCCAATATGCTGATGAGACGGAAACGATTCCGCTGATTCGCTCGACTGACGATCTCGAATACCGGCTCGCGTCCTACATCCGCACGTTGACCCGCGAGACGGAACCCACTATCGGCCTCGTTGCAGAGGGCGGCATGTCGATCCCGGGGCAACCGGCGCAAGGTCCGACCTACAACACCGTACGTGGTGCATTGGAGGAAATGTACCAGGTCCGCAACGTCAATCTCGAGACTGAGATCGTACGACCCGGCGAGTTCGCAGCATTGGTATTGGCAGGATCTCCGCCAATGATAGAGGATTCTGTGGCGGAAAAAGTGAAGGCGTATCTCGAAGGAGGGGGCAACGCGCTCATTATGGCGGCGGGAATGCAGCTCTCGCCTCAGATGCAACAGCCGTTTGCCGGACCGACACCTGTCGCCTGGAACCAGGTGCTGGAGCCGTACGGCGTGTCTGTAAGCACCAACATGGTGTACGATCTGCTGGCCAACGAACGGGTATCCATCCCAGCCAACTTTGGAAGGATCTTTGTCAGCTATCCATTTTGGCTTAGGGCGCTCAGCACCAAGATGGCGACGGTAAACCAGGAGATAGAGTCGGTCTTCTTGCCGTGGACCAGCGAAGTGGATACCAGCGGTGCGACGTCCGGAACCATCACTCCACTCTTCATGACCAGCGACGGTGGGGGAGTAGAATCTGGTCAAGCCTATATCGATCCGCGTCGCACGGACTTTCCGCAGGACGATCTCGGCTCGCGCGTAGTAGGCGTATTGGTAAACCCGGCCGGTGCTGGTGAAGGTGCAGAAGCCGGTCCCGAGGATGAGGAAGGCGCAACTACGGCAACGCCGCCGGCAGGGCGCGTGGTAGTGGTTGGAAACGGTGAGTTTGCCACTGATCAGTGGGTGCGCAATGCTCCCCAGAATGTGACTTTCGTCTTGAATACGGTAGACTGGCTGGTTCAAGATGAGGGATTGATCAGCATTCGGTCGAAAGATCGCTCCCCGCCGCCGTTAGTGTTCGAAAGTGCCGCTCTCAGAGACTTTGTACGATACGTGAACGTGTACGGCATTCCACTGCTGATTGTCGTGGCAGCGATTGTGAGGTTGCTGAATCGCAAGCAGGCTCAGCGCCAGGAATACGTACCGTTCACCCGTCAGGAGGTCGCATGAACCCGACACAATTGAAGCGCTTCTTCATAGTGCTCGCTGTCGTTGTCGTGTTTTGGATTTTGGCGGAGGTGTTGGGGGGACGACACGACGATTCGGAGACTGCATTCGTGCTTCCGGCACTTCAGATGTCCGAGGTCGATGCGGTCACGATTAGACGCCCCACAGGAACGAATTCGTTGGTTCGTGTGGGTGACAGTACCTGGGCCGTCAACGGCTATCCTGCTGCAGAAGATCAGGTACAAGACTTGTTCACCGACTTGGAGGAATCGATTGAAGCCGAACTCGTGGCCACGGGTGCGGCGGTGCACGGTCGTATGGAAATCGATTCGGCCCAAGGCATTTTCGTTCAATTTGAGAAGGACGGCGAGGTCCTCGCTTCCGTGGTGTTCGGGAAGCGGGGGCGGGCTTACAACTCCCGCTACGTCAGAATCGACGGCCAGGATCATGTGTATCAGTTCACCGGGCAGTTGACGGGCGCGGTAGATCGCAACGAAACCGATTGGCGGGACAAGCGAATCCTGAGCATCGAACCCGACAGCGTAGGTCGCGTGGAGGCGCGGCGTAGCGAAGGGGCATACACACTTATCCGCGGAGACAATGGTTGGGTGATAGGCAGAGGGGGAGAGACCGACTCGGCCGCGGTTCACAGAATGCTCACACAGTACAACTCTCTTGAGGCGAGCGGCTTTGTTACTCCGGCACAGGTTGACTCCACCGACTTCACGCGTCCCGACAGAACTGTGACGCTATATGGATTGGGGGACGAAACCCTCGCATCGCTCGCGTTCGACTCTACAAGTGCTGCCTACTGGGTTAAAGTCGAATCTGACAGCGTCATCTACAGGATCCTTCAGTGGAAGGCGAATCAGATGATTCCGGTGGATAGTACGCTCAGAGCGAGTGAAGGAGGGTAGTAAGCAGGTCTGAATATCCAACAAGGAATTTCCAATACCCAATGTCCAAGGTTGCGGTCAGCAGTCTTGGGTCATGCAAAGTGCTTCGATGCCTGGATTCGAGGCACTTCATCATTTGAGATTCCTTGTTGAGTGCACTCTAGAAAGTAGTCGTTCAGGCGCAGCCTAGGGCCGCATTGTTGACATGGTACGGATAGATCGGTTCTAGGCGTTTTTTTGCTTGGATCATCGTAGCGAATGCCCTGAGAGTTCCCAATAAGGCTGTCAGAGGCATCGGTGACGGTATGGGACGGTCATGCTGCTGATTTGGCCGCGGTGTGGACGGTAGATCCTCCTTGATTCTGAAGCGGAACACGCGGCCGAAGTTGATCGCCAGCGCAGCGGCTAGAATCTGCATAGTCGATCTTGCTAAGCCACGCACTCGTAGTTTGCCCTTGTGGTTGAAACAGCCGGTGAATTCATCGACGGTAGCCTCGACGTTGGCGCGCAGTTTTCGGCGTTCTTCAGGAATGCGCTCTATGTTCCTACTACGGATCGATGCCTTCGCCCAGCTCTCCTCGAAGTAGAGTGTCCGTTTTCTCCTACGCTGTACCGTCGGACATTGTTCGCGGTGAGAGCATCCGCCACAGACCTCGTTATTGAAATCGGCCTTCCAGCGCTTACGCGTGCGTCCTGCTGGTGACGTCTGAAGGGGACAGCTCACTTGGTAACCGTCGTCAGTGGACTCGTAGATCATGTTGACGCGAGCTTTGCCCATCTTCGATCCAGTCTCAACATGCAGCACTTCGTGCTCAGACATCTTGGGATCAAGAACGCTTCCACCGTAACCGCCGTCGGTATGCATCTCATTGAGTTCCGGAGTGTGCTCCTTGATCACATCCATACGATCCGCCAACATCGTGCCGTCATGCACATTGTTTGGCTGAACCGAAACATCGTTGATCAGGTTGAGCTCGTTCCCAGGCGTGGCTGTCTCGGCGATGTTCACCTTGTATCCCTTCTGCTTCTTGCCACTCTTAGCGTTGAACGTCGCCTCAGGATCGTCAGGTGACTGCAACGAACCGCTACCTATCTCCTTAACCTTGCGTACACGAACACTACCATCAGCACAAATCTCGAACTGCTCAAACATCACCCGCCTGAACGTCTGGTAGACAGAATCCTCAGCATAGGTCTTCCCAAGCAACTGAAAGAGCCGAATGTAGATCTCGGACAGTTGTGTCAGTTCCCGAGGCAGATCAGCCGGATTCATCCGATACACGTAGTTGTCAGAAGACTGCGATGTATAGGGCTCCAGGATCGAGTCCACCTTCTTGCGGTCACCAGCCTTGAGAATCCGGTACAAACGCAGCAACACTTCCACAAGCAGGCGTACTCGACCGTAGTTGGCAATGTTCGACATTGCTCGAAACGAATCACAGCGCTGAATGCTCGCATCAACTCCAAAACGCTTCAGCAAATTGCCAGTAATGCTGTGAAATAACTCCTCAAAGAGATTCGTACCATGCTCCCGATCGTAGCGAACAAGTCGATCCTGAAAATTGAACAACGTGGCAGGGCAAAACGGCGTCTCTGACATGTCTGTCAGGCCAATCGCCATCCTGGTAAGCACATCAAAATCAAGACTGCGAAACAACTCCTCGTACGTACAGTGCCGCAGCTCACGAAGAATCAGCGCAGCCAACATAGAGTTCAACGGAGCATTCGGACGACCACGACCACTTACAAACAGTGGCTCGAACATCTCCTCATCGATCCTGTTGAACACCTCCTCATAAAAACGGTATTCCTTCGACTTCAACGCCTTCTTGTACTTCGCCTCCGGAAGACCAAAATTCTCGCGGCCAAACATATCCTGCTGACGGTGACCCTCGTTCTTGCGAAACATCCCCAAGAAACTCCCTGGCTATGGTCGCTACCCGTGTCCCCCAGCACCCATACCTCGTAAAACCGCGACCAAAATACCACTCTCCTAGAAAATCACCGATAGCTACTTTTTAGAGTGAACTC
>CAYTDU010000114.1:0-11006 GCA_964436395.1 uncultured Gemmatimonadaceae bacterium
CACCGCCTCGGTCCAGAGAAAGGTTGGGATACGTGCTGTGACGGGGTTCCGACCCGACGGGAAAGCGGTCCAGAACGGCGCGTCGGGCACTTGGTTCGCCAATCCGCTGGCCCACCCGCCCGGAATGCCGATGTTGCCGGTGATTGCGGACAACACCGCACCACCCCTCACACACTGCTCACCGTACGCGCGACGCTGCATTCCATAGCCTTGGTAGAGCACCCCGGGTTTATTGGTGGCATACTCCCGTGCAAGCTCGGCGATAGTACTGCTCGGAACAGCCGTAATCCGTTCCGCCCACTCTGGTGTTTTGGGAACGCCGTCGCGCCTGCCCAGAATATGCTCCTCGTAGCTCTCCGCCGATTCCGCTCCCTCGGGCATCTGGCTCGAGTCGAATCCAACACAGCATCGGTCGATGAAATCGCGGTCTATGAGGTCCTCGGTAATCATCACGTGAGCCATTGCGTTCATCATGGCCGTGTCGGTGCCGGGCCGAATGGGAATCCACTCGTCGGCGAGATTGACGCTGCTCAAACTCATGCGTGGGTCGATGCAGTAGACCTTTGCCCCTCGGTCGCGGGCCAGTCGCACGAAGTAGTCACTGTTCGTGCCGTCGCGCATTTCGGTGGGATTCCACCCCCACATGATGATTACTTTGGCGTTCAGCCAATCTTGTCGCTGGCTCCCCACACGACTGGTTCCGTACACCGTGGGTGTAGCCTGGCTTATGCAGGCCCAACTATAGCTGTTGTAGAAGCCCAAGCACCCGCCGTAGAGGTTCAGCAACCTGCGCGCTACGTGGCTACCGTTGGTATTGCTGTAGCTTCCCGTGCCATACGGTATGTAGAGGGCCGAATTGCCGTACGTGGATTTGATCCGGGCGATCTCGCCGGCCACCGTGTCCAGCGCCTCGTCCCAGCTGATGCGCTTGAACTCGGCTGCTCCGCGAGGGCCGGTGCGCTTCATCGGGTATTTGAGCCTGTCGGGATGATACTGCCTACGGCGATACGCGCGCCCGCGGATACAGGGCCGCAGCTGAGGATCGGCTACAGTATCCGAAGGGCGGTCGTCGCCATCGATGCGAGTGATGACGCCATCCTCGACGTGTACCTTCAGCAGACAGCGACCGCCGCAGTTGTGACCGGGGCAACCCACGCGCACGACGCGCGTGCCCGAGTTGCTGGACCCACTGAGCGTCTGGGACTCGCCGAGGTCGATTAGACCCCCGGCAAAGGTGCCTGATGCCAGCGCTGATCCTATTAAGGCGTTCCATTTGAGGAACGCTCTCCTGTCCAAGCAGCCCGACGAAATAAGAAGATCCCTCTCGTCCGCCACGAACCTACTCCCTAGTTCCCGTGTTAGCAGCAGTCGTGCAATTGTGGAATATATCGCCGGTTGGAAACCGCGAGGTGTGGTTTCATTGCGTACCGTGTGTCTTGGTGAAGACCGTGAAGTTGGACTTACCCCTGACTTGGCGAAAATGCTGCAATGCCCACTCGACACTCGGGAAGGCGAGATCTCCCCACGGGATTTCCTCCCATGAGAACAAACGTACCTCCGATGTCTCATCGGCGGCCTCTACTTCCGGATTCAACAGGCGGGCACGGTACATGATCTGTACCTGGCTGATGTGAGGAACGTTGTACACGGCCAGGAGAGCGTCTATTTCAATCCGCGCGCGTGCTTCCTCCCACGCCTCCCTGCATGCTCCCGCTTCAGTCGTTTCATTCAGCTCCAGATATCCGGCCGGTATCGTCCAAAAGCCGGACCTGGGTTCAATCGACCGCCTGCAGAGCAGCAGCCGGTCGGACCACTCACAGACCGATCCAACCACAAGCTTGGGATTCTCGTAATAGATGAAACCACAGTCAGTGCAGACCAATCTTGGCAGCGAATCGCCAGGCGGGATCTTCCTTTCGAAGGAGCGACTTTTGCGAGGAGCATCAGACAACGTTACACCGTGTGCACAATTGCAGTGAAGGTATCATGGAATTGAGAAGCTAATGCAAAATACAGAAGGGGGAACCGCGTGATGCGATCCCCACTTTGCGTTCGGTCATATCCTGCCTTGCGTGTTTCCATTTGATCGCATCAAGACATCAATCGCCTTGTTTCGGCGGTCGTTTTGTGAGGTACGGCATGCAGCGGCCACGCGGAGGCCGTGCCCCCTCTCTGTAGAGACCCAATGCCGACTGTTGCTGATGCATGCGTCCGCGTGCAACACCCTGCGTAGCAACGCAGATCCACGACACCCACAGTTGAAACAGCATAGGAGATAGTGATGGCAACATTCCCAAGAAGAGAAGCCTCACATCTACTTTGCGGTGTCTGCGAGGAGCAACCGTCCGCCCGTCCGCGCGTTTGGCGAGCCCTCGCCGCCTTCGGTGCGCCGCCCGCACTTCGGCATTCCAGTTCAAGAACAAGGAGTACGACATCTGGGAGATCGTCGAGGCCACAAAGCGGCCGCAGGTTGACCCCGACCCGACGGTTATTCACCGTTGGGTCGGACGTTTTAAGCTGTTGCAATGTAAACAGTTACGTAACCTGCATTGTCCAAAGGCTTCCGTATGACCTCCGGATTTGACCGTCTGACTGGTGACAACGAACGATTGAAAGACTCGTGACTGCGAATGCCACCGCATTTTAGGCCCTCTCGGTATCCGTTGAGTCACGCGTGACGAAAACGGTGGGGCTCTGCGTTGGGAGGCCGCGGTGAGCGTTGTCACGTAGTGAGGAGGGAGTGTAAGAAGGTCCCGTCAGAACTGAAGCCGCCGTCGGGTCACCCGCGCCTGTACCGCCACTCACTTGCCGCCACGGCATCTAGCAACGAGGATGGTCGTAACGCCTCCGTTTCACGGCGCGTGTAAGGAAACAGGTCCAGTCCGACCGGAAATGCGCCGGGTAGATAGTCCGGGACACGGTCCCAGACGTCCTTCCCCGACTGGCTCAACAGGAGAAAGACATCGAGATCGCTGCCCGGAGCGTACGTGCCTTCGGCGAAGGAGCCGAACACGACGACTTCGAGCACCTCCGGCCTGCTGCGGAACAGCCAGGCGGCGTACTCGTCCATTCGCGCTCGAACCAAAGCGCAATCAACCGATCTTATCTCGACAGAACTCAAATATGGCCTCCGCGTTGGCGATAGCGTGCGTCGCCTCGCGTTCGGTATAGAAGTCGACGGGCGCGCCCCGCTCGAAGCCGTTCGGATAGCGCGTCGGTATGTAGTGCTTGTCCAACTCCTTGGCACACTGGATCAGCGCTTCCTCAGGTTTGTCCCCTTCAGGTAAGTTGCTCAACAGAACCGACAGCGTATGGCCCCAGGCGTCGGAGTGCCGCTTCTGAAACAGAGCTTTGATCGCCTTCTCCGCGGCTTGGTGTGATGCAAAAGCAGCCCAGTCGTGGTCACCAGCCGCGACTGAGTTGCGGGCATGTCGTAAGTCCGATTCGGCTTGGCGGAGCCAGTCTTTCGAGCGTTCCGGCATGATCGTCCTCCGTGACTATCAAGAAACTCCCACCTTTGCCGTGGAGCAAGTGGAATTGGTCGCCGCCTCAGGAATCCACAATCCGCCGTCGCCTACGCTCGAGCGAGTCGAGCACACCCATCATGCGGGGACGCCGTTTGTTCGCGGCCCGGAGTTCTTGCAAATACGCCCGCCACTCGTCCGAGCTGGCCGTATCATGCAAGAGGCTCGCTATGCGCACCAGATATGTGCCCGCCTTCTCGTAAGCTGACGGTTTCACGTGGGCTATCAGATCTTCGGCCTTCTGACGCCAGATAGCCAGCGACACCTCCGGGTGAGTCCCCTTGACCGCATCAGCGACCTTGTCGCCCAAGCCCCACGCGCCCGCTCTCCGCGCACCGCCCGCCTTTTCCAACAGACTGACCACGTCATCGTTCCGTTGCTCCAGGATAGCAATCTCAACCAAGGTCCCAGCGTTGGGGGAAGACGCCCGCGACGAAGCGTATGCCGGTAGCGCGAGGCCTGTCGCAGGCAGAGGCCATTCTGAGGACGTCGGTTTGCCTGCACCGCGCTTGTTCTCGGCACCTGTCTCAGTCAGATGTCGCGGGAGCGCGCCAGTTTCCAGAAAACGCATTGCGACTGGCCTCACCGCAGTCCAGACTCCGGCAGCCTCCGCCGCGTCTTGCAGCGCGAAATACGAGCTGGCGTTTCGCTCGCAAAAAACTCGAGCGCCCTGTGGGCCGCCACTAGCTTCATATCGCCCGTGTGCTCGGCCATCTTGCGCAGGCGCTTTTGCAAGCCCGAAGCAATTCCACCCAGGTTGTCGATCGTAGCTTCGTACCCGGCCGTGGCCCAGCGGCGAGCGTCGTCGATTCTCCCGACCGACAACAGGTGATCGACGAGGTCGGTGTAGCATTGGGTCACAACCACCTCACGCTCCAGCAACGGCGGCAACCAGGCTACCTTCGGGAGCCAAGCACAGATTGACCACGCGCTTTTTGTACGACTCGCCGCGGCTCACGATTGTGGAACCGGCCCATTCATCCAGGTCCTGCCAGGTGAGGTCTGCGAATCTCTCGAGGTGATGAGGTGACTTCACGGGTGTTGCGCCCTTTCTTCAACAAACGCCGACGGGAACGACTGCAATGGCGGTCGCGCTCACGATGCCTTAGCTACTCTCTCAATGGCGCAGCAGAGTCTGTGCGCCCGCTTGAAGACTTCGTCGCTCGAGTGGAACAGCATGATAGCCCGATTGTAAAAATAGAATCGCTTCCCCCTCAACTACGATCGCGTCCAGCACTTCGTCACCTTCCACGTCGCTCAGGAAAGCGCGGGCGGGCAGCGGCCGGCGGTTCACCGAGCACATGCCGGCTTGTCGACAGGTGCCACGACCCGCCGTCCTTTGACCTCAGCTGTCTAGTTTGTAAGCCAGTCGCAGCCATTCGAGGACTGCCTCGTCGATTGCTCCAGAGAATGACCAGTCTTTTCGCCCAGGTTCCTGATGATCGCCTGCGCCATGGCCACAGCCGGATGAACTGAATATCTGACGTGTTTCTGCGACGACGTCATAACACGACGCTCCTAGATTGCTTGATCGAGGTTCGACAAATCTATGAGTGGCCGCCCCGTATTGTGCACCCTGCCGGTCGCCAAGAAGTGGTCGCCAAACGTTTGCCTGGTGTGGGGGCAGCGGGCGCACCTACAGCTGCCAAAAGCCGTGGTGGACACCGCCCTGGATGTAGATGGCAAACGTTCCGTGCCCGGGGATTTCCAGCGGCGGATGCGCCACTTCGCCTCCGGCCTCCACCGCTGCAGCGACGGCAGCTTCGGTGTTTTCCACCAGCCAGTAGGGCCGCACAACCGGCTCCTCCATTTCGTGCATTGGGGCACGCACGCCGACTAGGCCTCCTCCCGGCAGCGCAGCCGTCCGTGCGTTGCCTAGCGCAGCATCCGGCGCGCCGAAATGCACACCGGCCGCTGCGTCGTACGCGGCGCACACTGCGTCGACCTCCCGAGTCACGATTTCGAGGTACTGGATCTTCATGAGTAAATCATCTCCGTCAGATTCGGGAACCACATTGTTCGCCCCCCGAATGAGGACCGACATCCCAGGCCTTGTCAAGTTGAGTTGTTTGCGGGTTGCTCAGTGCCAGATTATGGCAATGAAGCGAGTGCAGTAGTAATTCACTCGATGGCAGCTGTGGCCGCACTCCACTCTTTGAACGAACGGTCGTCTAACAACCAGTGGTCCGTCGCTCGCAGTAGATGCCTTCCCAGCCTGAAGAAGTTTTGGACTACTCCATGAACCGAAAGACACCATTGTGCTTGACCAGCTGATTTCAACCCTCGCATCAAACGCTCTCGTTATCGCGTTGGTTGATGAGAGACCTCAGCAGCTTGCCCCTGATTTTCACGAATACCTCCTCCAGGTGCCAAACACCATGACTGAAAATCTCCGCCGGGAAAGGGTAACCGCAGGTGCACCCTCGGTCTTTGAATGCAAAATGCAGAGTGCAGAACGGCTCGATCTCCATTCTGCAATCTGCACTCTGAACTCTGAACTCACCAAGCTCCGGAGGAGGGACTCGAACCCCCGACCCGACGGTTAACAGCCGTCTGCTCTACCAACTGAGCTACTCCGGAATATGCTCATCCTACCGCCCGCCCGCCCGTCCACCCGCCCGCCCATAACGGCGCGGAGACAGATTCTAATCCTTCACTACCTGTGGCGCAAGCGGTGTCCCTCAAAGTGCGTTGATTAGAAGCACGACCGTGAGAGCGAGCTGAGCGAACTGTAGCAGCAGGGTGAGATCCTGACGCGTGAAGGCGCGTCGAGGCACAAATATCTGGTCCCCCGATCTAATGCCTATCTCCCTGAGCGTCCTTCCTCGAGTGCCCGCCTCTTCGTAGTCTATGCTTTCTGTCGCCTCCATCCGTCGGAGTCGAATGTCTTTGAGGTTGCCATTCGCCGCCGGACCACCGGCCATCGCGACTACATCGATGGCCGTCAGCGTAGGATCGATCGTGTACAACCCAGGATTCTGAACGTAGCCGAGCACAGAAACCCTGAATCGCGGTGACACCGTAACGAAGGGGTTGTTGAACAGAGTTTCGAGCCCCGCGGTGAGGGTGTCACGGATCTGCGACACCGTGAGGTTCCTGGTGCTCATCTCTCCGAGCACCGGATATAGGAACTGTTCATTTTCGTCGATCTGGAACTGGCCCGAAAAAGACTCCTGACCCCACACGTTTATCAGCAGTACGTCTCCAGGACGAAGCGTGTAGGACGACACAGAGGTTGTGACGAGTGCCGACGGTTCCTGGGCGATGGCGGTGCTTGCCAGCAAAACGGCGATGAAGACTACGATCTTGGGTGCGCGCATACCAACAAGATTGCAATGCACGCGTTAGCGGTCAACATGCTACCCCACGCAACCACTCCCCGGGGCGGTACCCGTCCACTCCACAACCCTGCCCGGCGGTCACGCGGTCGGTAGCTTTGTGGCCCGCCTACCGCCCTACCGCCCTACCGCCCTTAAGCTCCTCCCAGTGTGCGTGTCCGTCTCGGCAATCTGTTCAGGAGTCCCGGTGGCTACGACGCGCCCCCCGTCTGGCCCACCATCGGGTCCCATATCGATCACCCAATCGGCGCGCTTGATGAAGTCCAGGTTGTGCTCAATCACGACCACGGTGTGGCCCGAATCAACCAAACGGTCGAGCACTTTGATCAGAGTGCGAATGTCGTGCAAGTGAAGTCCGGTGGTTGGCTCATCGAGTATGTAAAGGCGGCGTTCGCGCTTCCGCCGTGCACCGGCCAGCTGCCGTGCGATCTTCAGGCGCTGAGCCTCTCCCCCCGATAGAGTCGTTGCGGGTTGCCCGAGTCGCAGGTACCCCAGACCTACTTGCTGCAGGTACCAGAGTACTCTGCCGAGTTTCTCCTGGTGCCGGAATCGCACGATGGCCTCATCGACGGTGAGGTTCAACACGTCGTGGATCGAGAGCCCCTTGATTCTCACGTCGAGCACCTCAGGCTCAAACCGCGAACCGCCGCAGCTTTCACAAGGAACGAAGACGTCTGCCAGGAAGACCATCTCAATCTGCAGATGTCCTGCACCATCGCACGTCTTGCAGCGCCCACCGTTCACCGCGTTGAAGCTGAACGTGGTCGGCGAGTACCCACGGGCTTTCGCAAGCGGTTGGGAAGCAAACAGAGTGCGAATTTCGTCGAATGCCCTCACGTAGGTGACAGGGTTGGAGCGTGGAGTGCGCCCAATCGGAGCTTGATCTACGAGAACTACATCACTCAGAGCTTTCCAGCCGTCGAGTTCGTGAATGGCTCCGACCGGCTCACCTAGGTGCTCTTTGGCGCCGTGCGATCCCTTGAGGCGGTTCGCCAACTGGCGGAACAGGATATCGTGGACCAGAGTTGATTTTCCGGATCCGGAGACCCCGGTCACAGCGATCAAGACGTTCAACGGGAATTCTACGTTCACTTCGTGCAGATTGTGAAGTGTGGCACCCTCAACTACGAGTCGCTGATGGCCGATACTTCTGCGGGCGTTGGGGGTCATTAGACGCTTAGCACCGCTGAGGTATTGACCGGTGAGAGTCTGCGCTGCTTCAGCACCGTCCACCGGTCCGGAATACATGGTCTCACCACCGTGCTCTCCGCTCCCCGGCCCCAGCTCGATCATATGGTCAGCCTCACGGATCGCGGTCAGGTCATGCTCAACTACTACAACCGTGTTGCCAGCTTTCCTTAACCGCTTCAACAAAGCCAGGAGGCGTCCCACATCACGAGCGTGCAGTCCAATAGTGGGCTCGTCGAGCACGTAGAGGGTATCTACGAGGCTCGAGCCGAGTGCGTTTGCTAGTTCGATGCGCTGCGCTTCACCGCCGGAGAGTGTGCGAGTAAGACGGTCGAGAGTCAGATAACCCAGGCCAACGTCTCTTAGAAACTGCAACCGGTGCTGCAACTCGCGGAGTATGGTATCGGCTACTTTCTGCTCATAGCTGGTCAGCCCTACTCCATTTAACCATTCTGCGGCGTCATCTGCTGACATCCTTGCCATCTCGGCAATCGTTTTACCGTCCACCTTCACTGCTAGTGCTTCCGGCCTGAGTCTGGCGCCGTGGCATTCAGGGCATGTATGTGCCTTTTGGTACTGGCGCAAGAATACGCGTATGTACTGCTTGTAACGTTTTCTCTCCAAAGACCTGAGAAACGGGAACACTCCCAAGAAGCGTTTGGCTTTTCCGTACAACAACAGGCGCTTCTGTGTGTCCTTCAACTGGTCCCACGGCACTTCGAACGGTATTCCATGTTCGGCCGCTGTATCCTTAAGGGCTCTGCGCTTCCGCGAATACCTCGGCTTTGTCCAAGGGTCCAGCGCCCCCTCGGCCAATGAACGCTCAACATTGGGGACTATTAGGGATTCATCGTATTCCAGCACCGCGCCAAACCCATTGCACGCCGGACAAGCACCGTGGGGGTTGTTGAACGAGAACAGAATGGGCGTAGTCCTGGGTGCTGCCGTGTCGCACTTCGTGCAACGAGGATGTTCCGAATACCTGAAGGACGATGTTTCTGATATTGCCAATGCCTGTCCCTCTCCTTCGGAGAAGGCGGTGGCGAGAGAATCGGCCAAGCGCAAGCGATTGTCCGGCTTCACAGGAATTCGGTCGACCGCCACCAAAGCATCGTCTCTGTCGAGTCTGATTTTGGGGTTGAGTTCCTGCAACCGATGGGGTTCGCCATTTATCAGGACCCTCGCAAACCCCAACGCGAGCAGGCTGTCACGTATCTGTTCATGGCCGACTCCCTCTGACCGAGGCAGTGAGAAACAGATCGTGGCCGTTTGGCTCGAGCAATCAGCCAGTAGACGATCTGCCGCCGTCGTGGGCGAATCCGTGATGAGTGGAGTACCGCACTCGTGACAGTACTGGTGCCCGACGCGCGCCCACAACAGCCGCATGTAGTCGTAGATTTCGGTGGCGGTACCGACCGTGGATCGCGTCGATGTCGTGGGGTTTTTCTGCTCGATTGCAACCGCAGGCGAGATCCCGTCGAGCCCATCTACGGCGGGGCGGGGTAGGCGGTCGAGAAACTGCTTTGCGTAGCTGGAAAGCGACTCTACGTAACGGCGTTGTCCTTCTGCGTAGAGCGTATCGAACGCAAGTGAACTCTTGCCGGATCCTGAAGGACCGGTGATGACCGTCAGTGCCCGTCTCGGGATCTCTACTGTTATACCGTTGAGATTGTTCTGGCGGGCTCCCCTTACGACGATATGCTCGGAGCGCATTGCGTGAAGGTAGTTACGAGGCTGACATCCCAACAAGGTCAGGCGTTGACTGCGGTTAGTTCTAGGTCTAGCTTGGCCGACGCAATGGCATCCCCGATCACACCAAAGCTCATTCGCCGAGGGCTCGAGCTCTTCGCTCTGATTTCCGTTGTCGGCTTTGTCGGCATGTTGCTATACGGAAACAACCTGCAGGAGTTCCTCGGGGCTATGTCGTCGCTCAGTTGGCCATGGGTGATCGTCAGCTTAGGCCTCGCCTCAATGGATTGGCTGGGTGGTGGATTGAGGCTATACGTCTTCGCGCGGCGTTTGAAACGGGACATTCCGCTCAAAGGATGCTTCGTTGCTGGTGGGATGACCGCGTTTGCGGGTTACGTGACTCCGGCGCAATCCGGCTCAGGTCCAATGATGATCTACACACTGAACCGCCATGGCCTACCGTTGCCCCAGGCAATGATCACAGCGCTCATGAGCCTGATTGCGACTGTCCTGTTCTTTTCGGCGGCAGGGCCAACCGCAGTATTCCTCGGAGCTGGTCAATCTCTGGGCGCGCACGGTGTGCTGGCCGGTGTCTCGCTCAACGATCTTTTCAGGGCGAGCCTCGGCGGTTTTGTTACGATCGGGTCGGTGATGCTGCTGTTCATCGTGTTCCCGGGAGTCGCGCGGCGAATCGCGCGACGCCTCGTATCGCTGTTCGAGAAACGCGGCAATCAGAAACTCGCTGAGCGCATCGAAGGTCTGAGAGGTGGTATCGACAGGGCACATGAGTCTCTGGTGGCGTTTTTCCGCGTCAGTGGTTGGCTGTCGCTCCTCGGGGGCGTAGCGCTCACGGGATTCGCGTTTGCGAACAGGCTGCTGGCCGGATACGTGGTGCTGAGGATGTTGGGAATCCATGCTCCGTTTGTCGATGTACTGCTGCTCCAGACATTTATCGTCTTTCTGCTATACTTCGCACCCACTCCCGGCGGATCCGGGGTCGCGGAGGTACTTTCCGCGGCTGTCATGTCCATTTACGTCCCGAGGGAGCTAACACCATCTTACATCCTGCTTTGGCGCATCGTAGTCAGCTACCTGACCGTCGGATTTGGATCTTTTGTGTTTTGGCAATGGCTACGCGGTGCAGAGGGTCGTGCGGACACAGATTTGCAGGATATTCAAGAGCATCCCAGAGGAGACTGAGTTGCACGCCCTCTGTAAGGGCGGTAACTTTTCGACCTGGCAGTCCAAACGAAAGTGAAATAGATGG
>CAYTDU010000115.1:0-10987 GCA_964436395.1 uncultured Gemmatimonadaceae bacterium
CGGCCTATCCCTTTAGTTAGAAACGCCTGCGTGGGGATGAAACTACGTGCGTCAATCATCCGACCAACCTCCGGCTTCGTCTTGTTGTAGGCATCTGCATCCAACTGCATGCGTGCCGACCATCAGGATCAGCCTTCCTGCTGATCCAAATTGGATGGAGTATCACCGAACCACAGGCTTGGTGCCATCTCCACCGGCGGCTCAGAGTCGCCTGCCCTGTCTTGGACGCCTCTAATCACGTCCTCCAAAACCGTCACGGGACTCTCTCCAACTTCATCCACTGACACCTTTCCATGCCCCTTCTCTCGCCCTCGCACTATCACCATGTAGCCTGCGGTGTAAATGCGAAGCCGCATATCATCTGTGCGACACGAAATAACCGCGACTCCCCATTCCCTCTCCTCCCGCCTCACTGGCGCAAACAACCAGATTCCTTCAATCTCCTCCGGATTCAACCGCGCAGCCACCGCCTCGGCTACGCGGGTCCACCCGGGCCCAACACCTGGCTCCGGGGTCAAGGTCACCCTGGGATCGAAACTCACTCGTACACCGCTCGAGTAATGATCATCGGTTGCTCCAATGGAATCTCACCACATCTTCGTCGCGAGAAGGGGTTATCGGCAACCAAGATATCGGGCACGGTAGCGAGCTACAAGGAGGTCCTACAACACTGAAACCGGATCACGATCGAACACGATCCGAATTTGAGTGCTACCGATGTGCGGAGCCCGTGATGCAGCGTAGCGGGTCACCCGGTCCAGTATCGACTTACGCTCACACCGGTACAACACATGCCACCTCCAGCGCCTCTTTATCTGCGCCAGCGGAGCAGGCGCGGGGCCAAGAACGTCTACAGCGCCCTCGGCTCGCTTGTTCACCAGCCCGCGTAGCCAATCGGTAAATTCAGCGGCGGCTTTCGCGACTTTTCGTTCGTCGAGTCCACTGACTACCACGTTCACCAATCCAACGTGTGGCGGATATCGTGGAGTCTTGCGAACTTCGAGTTCCCGCTCTGCGAACGCCTTGTAGTCATGGTGCGAAGCTGCCTGGAGCGCATAGTGATGCGGTGTGCGCGTCTGCACTAACACGCGCCCCCCGTCAGGGCCACGCCCTGCACGTCCAGCCACCTGCGCTATCAGTTGGAAGGTTCGCTCCGGTGCCCTGAAGTCTGGCAGATGGAGACTCGTATCCGCATCAACAACACCCACCAAAGTCACACCCGGAAAGTCCAATCCCTTTGCAACCATCTGGGTTCCGAAAAGAATGTCGACCTTTCGTTGCTCGACAGCGTCGAGGATTCGGCTGTGTGACCACCGAGCGGTGGTAGTGTCTGCATCCATGCGCGCGAGCCTTCCGTTCGGATAGCGCTCAGCAAGCCACCTTTCCAGGAGCTGAGTCCCGGTGCCCCGTTCCCGTTTGGTTGCTTTTCCGCACTCGGGACACTCGTCGGGTATCGGTTCGTCGTGACCGCAATAGTGGCAGCGCAACCTCGCCGGAGTCCTATGAACTGTGAGTGAGATACTGCATTGAGGGCAGCCGGCAACGTTCCCGCATGAAGAGCATTGTAGGAAATGCGCGTACCCCCGGCGATTCAGCAACAGTATCGCTTGATGCTTGCTCCGGAGAGTCTCTTCGACCGCTTCATCGAGAGACTCAGACCATGGCACCGCACCGCTCTCTCCCACCAGCGGTTCCGACCTCATGTCTACCAATGTGACTTCGGGCAGCGGGCGCTCCTCCACTCGCTGAGGCAGCGATACCGAGAGAATTCGTTCACGAGCCGCCCAGGCTTCTAATGACGGCGTCGCGCTTCCGAGTACGACGCGCGCACCGTCGAGACTCGCTCTTTTCATCGCCACATCACGGGCATGATATCTGGGCGACTCGCCATGCTTATAGCTTGCGTCGTGTTCTTCGTCTACGATGATCGTCGCGAGATCTCGAACGGGGGCAAATACTGCGGATCGCGCACCCACCACAACGCGACGTTGACCAGAGACAACGGCGCGCCATGCATCGGCACGTTCTGCATCCGAAAGACCGGAGTGCAATACCGCGACCGTGTCACCAAATACACCTATCACCCTCGAAATGGCTTGCGGTGTGAGAGAGATCTCTGGGACGAGCACGATCGCACCCCGGCCGCGTTCGACTTCCTGTCGAAAAGCTTCCAGGTAAACCAGCGTCTTTCCGCTGCCCGTTACCCCCCAGAGAAGCGCCGCGCGCCCACTTTCCATCAGTCCAATCGCCTCGGCTGCATCCTTTTGGGCACGATTCGGCGACGGTGGGATCGTGCCAGCAACGCCGTCGAAGGGATCGCGGAGGCGTTCACGCGCCTCAACGCGAATGACGCCCCGATCGACGAGCCCTTTGATGACCGCCGACGAGAAGCCAAGCTGGTCTCGTAGGTGGCGCAGCGATGCTTCGCCACCCAACGCCTCTATAGCTTCGTAAGCTTCGCGTTGTCTCTTTGCCCGTCCGAACACGCTGTCGCGTTCCATTATGGAGGGCACAGTATCGGTAATAACGACGTGCCGTTCGGTATGCGGTGCAGGCCCCAACTTGGCTGGTTCAGTTTCTAGTGCGACAGCACCAGTTCGTGCCAGCCGTTGGAGGGTGTCCCAAACTGGCCTTCTGAGCCTACGTGCCAGACTCGATGCCGTCATTCGGCCGCCCGAGCGACGCAACTGATTCAACAGTTCGCGGCTCACACCCCCGACGTTTGTTCCGCGATCGGTCAGCTGCGCGACGAGCCTCGATCCTCCCCACAGAGCTGGGGGAAGCATTGAACGAAAGGTAAGGCCCAACGGAGCTGTGTAATAGGCCGATATCCAAGCGCCCAGATCTAGCAGGGATTGAGGGAGAAGCGGTTCTGCATCCGGCGCCAACAACACATCCTTGAGCCCCTTCTCCGGTTGATCGCTTACCTCCAGCACGACCCCTACGAGTTCTCTGGCTCTGACCGGCACGAGCACTCTTGCCCCAGGTACGACGCGGTCGGCAAGGCTCGTGGGAATCGCGTACGAGTACGGTTTTGGTGCGGGGATCGGCAGGGCTACTACACAGGTCTTTGGAATCATGTGCCCCACGTGTGCTGCGCTTTTTCTATTCGTGTGGCCAACGCACGCCTTTGATGATTGACAATCCAATGATTCGCTTCCGAGTCAAACGCCGGAGCGTGCGTACCTCCCGGCTCAACATCGACCATGCGCCGCTCCACCCCGCAGCATGCCACCCACGGACGACTAGCGAAAAGAGGCCCTGCACAAACCAATGCCCTCCCTTTGCGGCCTCTTCCACTGTCAGCTCTACAACACCCGCGTCGCGAAGAAGCCCCTTCCATTCCATTGCAACCCTGGGCCAGAAGCCCAATGATTCGATTAGCTTCGAATCGGATTCATGCGGTGTTTGTAGCCACGACGGGGCAATCACAACAATGCTTCCCGACGGTTTCAGAACGCGTACCGCCTCTCCTAGAATCTGCTCTCCCGAATCGCATTGGAGATACAACATATGTACCACTACGGTGTCGAACACCTGGTCCTCATGAGGCAAGTTGGTGGGATCTGCCTGTTGGAACGTTACGCTGCCCGACAACGACGTGCCGCGAGCACGTTCCTCTGCATCCTCTATCGCGTCGGGATCAGAGTCCAAGCCATGGGTCAGGGCCTCGAACTTCTGCGACCACCAGAGGACGGAACGACCCGATCCACAGCCGATCCATACCGTTTCCCCCCCATTGATTGCATCTGCCAGCTCCGCGACGCGCTTGTAGATCGGTTCGACCACTTCAGTCCACGGTTGCAGCGCTGTGATCAGAATCGACCGTGTCAACTTGAACGACATAGACCCAACCTATTCACGGGACCATGCACTGCAAGCACCACACAAAGTGGCTGTGGAGCTTCAGAACCCGTTCGTATCACCCCCCTAAACGCTCGAACAGATATCGCTGCAACTGATCGGCGGCGACTCGATCTTGGGCTAGCGTATCACGATCTCGAACTGTGACAGTCTGATCCTCCAATGTCTGGCCATCGACCGTAATTCCAAACGGTGTGCCGATCTCGTCCTGGCGACGATACCTCCTGCCGATGGCTCCACTCTCATCGTAGAATGACGGATACCGTTTGCGCAGACCGTCATATACCTGTCTCGCAAACTCCGGCATGCCATCCTTCTTCACGAGCGGAAATACCCCGACCTTTACTGGGGCCACAGCCGGATTGAAAGCCATCACAACGCGCTTGTCACCAGACACTTGTTCCTCTCGATACGCATCGACCATTACTGCCAACGCCAATCTGTCGGCCCCGAGCGACGTCTCCACGATATAAGGAACGAATCGTTCATTGTTCACCGAGTCGACATAAACGAGTTTCTTGTTGGAACACTCCTGATGGCGTGTTAGATCAAAATCGGTGCGATTGTGGATGCCCTCAAACTCCTGCCAGCCAAACGGAAACTCATATTCGATGTCGTATGCATCCTTAGCATAGTGGGCAAGTTCTTCGCCCGCGTGCCGGTGAAAACGTAGCTTTGCCCCCGTAAGTCCTAGGTCCTTGTGCCAATTCATACGGATTTCTCGCCACTCTTCGAACCAGCGATCGTCTTCACCAGGCTTCACAAAGAACTGCATTTCCATCTGCTCGAACTCACGAGTGCGAAACGTGAAATTCCCGGGCGTAATCTCGTTGCGGAATGCCTTGCCGATCTGCGCGATACCGAACGGAATTTTCTGGCGTGCCGCCTGCATCACGTTCAGGTAATTCACGTAGATGCCCTGCGCAGTCTCGGGCCGCAGGTAGACGACGGATGCAGCATCTTCAACGGGTCCCATATACGTTTTGAACATCAGATTGAACATCCGGGGCTCGGTAAGCGTGCCCTTATTGCCGCAGATCGGGCACTGCGCATCAGGCTGTCCTGGGATTCCCTTGATACGTTCGTCGTCACTTCGAAAACGGTTCTTACAGGTCTTGCAGTCTACCAGAGGATCGGTAAACCCCGACACGTGGCCCGATGCTTCCCACACCCTCGGGTGCATGAGAATTGCAGCATCGAGTCCTTCGATGTCGTCTCTATCGTGCACCATTGAGCGCCACCAGCGCTCCTTGAGGTTCTTCTTCAACTCCACGCCCAGAGGACCGTAATCCCACACCGATCCCACACCGCCGTAGATCTCTGACGATTGAAAAACGAAGCCCCTGCGCTTTGCCAGGGACACCAGCCTGTCCATCAATGAAGTTTCTGCCATCAACCGTGTTCTTTAAGCTTCAGATTTAGAAAGGATGTGCCGAAGAGGCGAAGTATAGGGGCACCATGCCCCTCCAGCAAGCGACGTATCAGGCTGCAATGCAGTGTGCAGGAACCGCGAGCCTGATAGATCGCGTAAGAGATTGTTATATCACGACTTGTGTAACTCAACGGGAGCACTTAATATGTGGCGCAATGATGGCCGGCCTCGCCGTATTGCGGCCTAAAGGAGGCTCTTGCTCAAACTCGCTCGCATGTCAGACTCGCCGATTTCTGGGAATCCATTCGACTTGAATTTGTATCTCGCCCTGGAGGACCGGCAGTTGAACAGCTTCAGTGAGTTATCGTGCTGCAATTGGGAAGCGCAGCAATATCATGAGTGAAACACGTTCCAGGCCAAGTAGAGAGGAACCGGAGGCTGCACCGCTTCGAGGTCCGGCGGTCCGTGAAATTCACCTCAAAGACCTCACCAAAGTCGTATTTCACCACTGGCGTCTGGTGATGTTGCTGGCCGTACTTGCCGCAGGTGGGGCGTACCTAGCTGGTCGAGACGCGATCGACCAATACCAGTCGGTATTGACCGTCCAGATATCGTCCCGCAAACAGGTGTTTGCACGGATGGACGACATTGATGTGGACGAGCTCGCACTCAGGACTGACCCCGTCCTATCTGAGGCGTTGGTTCTCCGGACCCAGCGGCTCGCATTGCGTGTAGTTGATGCTCCCCAGCTGCAGCTCCGGTTTGAGATGATAGACCCGTCTCAATTCCGTGGCGACTATTTCAGCTCCATCATGGTCGATTCCACGGCGCCACTTGGCAATTACGTGCTCCAACAGCCTGGGGCGCCTGGCACATACGAGTTGAGGGACGAGTACACCGGAACGGCGGTGTGGTCGGGAACTCAAGGGAACCCTGTGGATGGCCCAGGGTTCCGTATGCAGGTAAATCAAGCGCAAATCCCGAACGAGGGTATCAGGTTCAGGATCGTGTCAGCGGACCAGGCAGCCGCTTGGATCCGCGGAGGGATATCTTATTCCGTTGTTTCTCAGACCAATGCAGTCAGCATTCGGTTCACCAGCACCGACAGGACTCTCGTTCCTCATGTTTTGAATCAGATTGCCATCGAACTCCAGGAAGATGGTAAGGACCGTGCAATTGGGACTGCACGGCAGCGCGTCGCTTACATCTACAATGAATTGCAGGGCAAAGACGAAGAGCTGCAAGCCAAACTCCGGGAGTTGCAGAACTTCAAGGAAACACAACAGATCACAGACCTCACTGCCGAAGAACAGGAGATCGTAGCTTCTATCAGGGGGCTGGAAAGGCAGAGGCAGGACGTGCTGATCGAGATTTCTGCCCTGCGCGATGCCGGCGAGAATTCTGATTCCCTCGGCGTGGACATATTGAATAGGCTCTCCGCACTCGAGAGCACAGCTAGCAACACGGTCGTTCTCTACCAGATTCGAAACCTCCTGCAGATGTACGAGGAGCAACGCGCACTAACGGCGGGAGCTCTTGGCTTGCGAGAGGACAACCCTCAGGTCCAAGCATTCGCTCAACGCATCCGAAGCGGCCACACAGCTCTTCAGGCGGCGGTCCGAGCATCGCTGGAAAGCCTACAGCACCGCCTGGATTCGTTCGAAACGGAAATAGAAAACCTGCGTGCTCATCTACTCACATTCCCGGGAAAGGAAACCAGGATCGCTCAGCTGGAAATCGAGCGGGATATTCTCCAGGACACCTACAGCTATTTGCTGGGGCAGTATCAACAGGCTCAGTTACAGGAAGCTACGATCTCACATTACGTCGAGATACTCGATGGCGCTTCACCACCCGGTAGGATAGGAACCGGACTACGTGAGAAGGTCATTCTCGGGCTGCTAGTGGGATTGATTCTCGGCCTCGGAGGAGCATTCTTCCTCGAGTACCTCGACCAGACAATCAAGTCATCGGCTGACGTTGAGCGTGTGGTCGGTGTGCCGGTATTGGGTCTCGTGCCACTCGAGTCGAGTTTTGTGGGCAAGTCCAATGGCTCAAAGCAACCAGTGGTAGCGGTGTCGAAACTGTCACATGAAGACCCGGCTGTCGAAGCGTTTCGATCTCTACGTACAAACGTGACTTTTGTGGCAGCCGAAAGCCCGATCCAGCTACTGGCAGTCACCAGTCCCGGCCCTGGAGAAGGAAAATCAACGACCACTGTGAACTTGGCAGTAGCTCTGGCGCAGAGCGCTTCTAAGGTCCTGTTGGTAGATGGGGATCTCAGGCGTCCGGTTGTGCATCGGACGTTTCAGCTGATTGTCGAGCCAGGCTTGACCGACATCCTCGTAGGCAAAGCGACTGTGCGCGAAACCGTTCGCACCGAAATCGTTCCCAATCTGGACGTACTGCCATCAGGGCCACGTCCACCGAATCCATCAGAGCTGCTCGGGTCGAACGCCATGAAGCAATTCATAGCGGAGGTACGGCACGACTATGACTACATCGTGATGGACACTCCGCCCACGCTACCCGTGACAGACTCCACTGTCATTGGCGCGGCAGCAGATGCGATGATCATCGTACTAAAGAGTGGTGAGACAGAGGAACAGGCGGCACAGCGTACGCTGGCTCAGTTGCGGCGCGTCCACACGAGGATTGCCGGGGTTGTGCTCAACGGCGTCAGTGCACGCCATGAACAGTACTACAGCTACTACTCGTACGGTGGCAGCAGTGGAACGCGACTGGAGCGATCCGCCGGCAAGAGTATTCGGGCCCGCCTCAGGAAGCTGTTCTGAAGCGCCTACATGTACTCCTCTAATCCACCTTTATCAACTGATCGCGCCTGGTACCGACGCTAACAAAAGACACCGGTACGCCAGCCAACGATTCGATGCGATCGATGTAGGCCCGTGCCTTTCCAGGCAGATCGGAAACACTCCGGACTCCCGAAGTGGGTTGGCACCAACCTTCGAGAGTTTCGTAAATAGGTTCCACTCGTTCGAGAGCATCGATATCGGCAGGTAGTTCGTCTCTTCTCTCCCCGTCTATGCTGTAGGCTACACATATGGGGATCGCGTCGAACGTATCGAGCACGTCCAGCTTCGTGACAGCCAGATGGGTGAATCCGTTCACTCTCGCCGCATATCGCCCGATAACCGCATCAAACCAGCCACAGCGCCTTGGGCGACCGGTTGTAGCCCCGTACTCACCGCCCATATGCCGGAGTTTCTCGCCTGCCTCGTCGTCTTGCTGTGTGGGGAAAGGACCATTCCCAACACGCGTTGTATAGGCTTTGATGACGCCAATTACAACGTCGATCGTACGAGGGCCTATTCCAACCCCCACGGCCGCCGCCCCCGCCGTGGTGTTCGATGAGGTAACGAACGGGTAGGTACCATGGTCCACGTCGAGCAAGGTACCTTGGGCACCCTCGAGCAGAACGTTTCTTCCGTTGCTCACGGCATCGTGTATCAGCTGCCCAATATCGGTCGCAAGCGGACTTAGTATCGGAGCTAGTCGATCGATGAGTTCGATGTGGTGATCGATGTCGGCTCGTTCATTGGAGCCCAGGCTCTCCAGCAGCATATTCACTCGTGCGACATTATCGCGGAGCCGTTCTTCGATCCTTTCGGGTGCCCTCAGGTCGCCGACTCGAATGCCGCGGCGGCCTGTTCGATCTTCGTACGCCGGCCCAATTCCCCGGCGAGTCGTACCAATCTTCTGCTTCGATTCGGCGGCCGTATCCAGGAGTTTGTGGTACGGTAACACCAAGTGCGTGAGATCGGAGATCGCTACTCTACCTTCGAGGTTTATTCCCCGAGCTTCGAGATCCTCGGCTTCTGCAACAAAGGTCTCGGGATCCAGCACCACTCCATTCCCGATGACACATAGCGTGTCGGGTTGAAGCACACCTGTCGGCATCTGATGGAGAACGAATTCATCATCGGCGAGCACCACCGTGTGACCGGCATTGGCACCGCCCTGATATCTGGCGACGATGTCAGCATTGTCGGACAACACATCCACTATCTTGCCCTTGCCTTCATCACCCCACTGTGCGCCCACGATCACCATGCAACGACAATGCGGACCAAACATTTGCGGTCACCTTGAGTAAAGCGACAAGAAAAGGGTACCCCACGGACTTCCGTTGGGGTATCGGGCGCTGAAAGCTAGATCAGCCACAAAGGTCAGTCAACTGATTTTGCCGCCAGCCCCGCTTCGTTGAGCAACCCCAGCATCTTCACCGTATTCTGTTCGTCGAGATCCCGCAACGGAGCTCTCACAGGACCACCGTATGTGCCGGTCGCATCCATGGCGGCTTTCACCCCGGCGATGCCCAATCCGCCGACGATGCCCATGTGCAGGGGCGCCACTCGTTCCTGAACGGCGCCGGCGCGTTGTTTGTCGCCTTCCAAGAAGGCCGTGCCGATTTCACACGTGAGTTCCGTAGCGAAGCATCCCGTTGCCGCGATCGCACCTGCAGTACCCAACTCTAGAGCGGCGTAATAGAGCGCACCCGATCCAACGAAGAGCGTCCACTCTGGTGCCGCTTCTTGGTACGACGCCAGGTTCTTCAAATCACCAGACGAGTCTTTTGCACCCCAGATGTTTGGATGGTCGCTGAGCGCTGCGAACAACGTATCTGACAGAGAAACGTGCGTGTACTTGGGCATGTTGTAGAGCATCACCGGCACAGGAGACTCATCGGCCACTCGCCTGAAATGCGCCGTCAACGCCTCGAGTGTCATCACAGGTGCATAGTACGCAGGCGATCTGACGAGCACGGCATCAGCACCTTCCTCCGCCGCGACTTTGCACGCCTTGACAGTCGCACGTGTCGATTCTCGACCTACCCCGGCTATCAGCCATTTCTCGGGAGGCACCACATCGCGTAGCCACTCCAATATGCTCCTGGTTTCTGACTCCTCGAGCAATGAGGCTTCTCCCGTAGACCCGGCAGCGAGAATACCTTGCACACCCGCGTCCAGCAGTAGGCGAGCGTTCTCTCGCAGATGCACGGGAGCGACCTCGCCCGTAGTGGCATCAAACGGTGTAGTAATTGGAACTAGTAGGCCGTTTGGTCGTTTGCTCATATTTGCACCATTCCCATTCCCTCTTTGCTCAAGTCAGCACTTCGTCTCCATCCTAGGGTCTTGTGCCGACGACTACTTGGTTTTGGACTTCTTCTTGAATCTCCCGAACTGTTGTTCAAACTCAAATGGATTGGTTGACGCCGCTTTCGCCGCCTCGAATGTCACCATGTCACCGTCGACCAAGTCTGTCAGATGCTGGTCAAAGGTCTGCATGCCATGTTCGTCACGGCCGTCGGCAATGAAGTCTTTGACCTCGCCGACTCGGTTCCTGTCTCGTATCAAATCACGGATTTCCGGCGTGCAAATCATGATCTCTAGTGCTGGACACCGTCCACCATCTTCGTCTTCACGGGGCAACAACCTCTGAGAGATTATCGCAAACAGCGAGTCGGCCAATCTGCTGCGAGCGATTTCTTGTTCCTCCGCTGGAAACATCGCTATGATGCGAGCTATGGTGGTGGTTGCATCTGGCGTATGAAGCGCAGAGATCAATACGTGACCGGTCTCGGCCGCCTTCATGGCCGTGTCGACCGTCTCGACATCGCGCATCTCGCCAATCAAAATCACATCAGGGTCTTGCCGCAGCGCCGCCCGGAGTCCGACGGTGTAACTCTCGGTATCCGCTCCCACTTCTCGTTGAGTAACGGACGACTGA
>CAYTDU010000116.1:0-10860 GCA_964436395.1 uncultured Gemmatimonadaceae bacterium
AAGGTAGTGTTGCACCGTACCAGGCTGTAATTTCTCAACCGCAGTTCAATCCTCACCCATCAAGTCGAAATACAGGAGTGTTTGTATGTCACGGACACTAATCGCTGTCGGCGTGGCGATGCTGATTGTTACTAGTCCTATGACGGCACAGACAAAGCCAGCTGAGCGCCCGTTTGGGACTCAACGAGAGCAGGCTCTGCTGCAACAACAGTGGCTGAGCCAGAGACTCGAAACGGTTCTGCCAATGCTCATGCGCGAGCACGGCATCGAGATGTGGGTAGTTCCAATGAGGGAATACAACGAAGACCCGGTGTTCCGTGCGCTTGTGTCACCCACGACGTTCGGAGCGCGCCGCCGAACGATCTACGTGTTCCACGATCGTGGCCCGGAGCACGGGGTTGATCGGCTGGCACTGGGAGGCACGTCGCAAGGCGGTCTCTATGAGGCTGTCCGTGGTGCCGTGACGACCGCTGACGGGCGTCAGCAGGAGCTCTGGGGATATGACCAATGGGAGATGTTCGCCGAGTTAGTTCGAGAGAGAAACCCACGGACAATCGGTGTAGACATATCCCGTGAACATGCATTCGCCGATGGCCTGACGGCCGGCGAATGGGAACAGATGCAGGAAGTGTTGGGACCGGAACTGCTCAGCAGAGTGGTGCGTGCGCAGCTACTACCGATCGACTATCTGTCGACGCGTGTGCCGGACATGCTGCCGGTGTTCCAGAAGATGATGGTGTTGGTACACGAGATCATTGGGACCGCATTCTCGAACGAGGTAATCCTACCCGGTGTCACAACTACCGAAGATGTCGTCTGGTGGATGCGTCAACGGATCAACGACTATGGACTGGGTACTTGGTTCCAACCTTCGGTCGATGTACAGCGCCATGGCGGCGTGACGGACACCGGTCCGCACTCTCCAGTGATCCAACGCGGCGACGTGCTCCATTGCGACATCGGAATCATTGCCTTTGGCCTCCACACCGACACCCAGCATATGGGATACGTGTTACGCCCCGGCGAAACAGATGTGCCTGAGGGATTGAAACAGGCACTGCGCAACGGAAACAGGCTACAAGACATCGCCATGGAAGAGATGCAGATCGGCCGCACAGGGGACGAGGTACTCGCAGCGACTCTAGCGCGTATGCGCGAGGCTGGAATCGAAGGTTCGGTGTATAGCCACCCTATCGGAGACCACGGACACGCTTCGGGTGCGATAGTCGGACTATGGGATCGGCAGGACGGCGTGCCCGAGCGGGGTGACGTACCGCTTCGCGCGAATGTGTACTATGCCGTCGAGTTGAGCGCCACCACTCCGGTTCCGGAATGGGACGGTCAGCGGGTGCGAACTGGCCTAGAGGAAGATGCGGTACAGACTCCCGAGGGACCGATGCAGTGGATTCTGAAACGGCAGACGGAATACCACATAGTCCGATAACGTGACGAAGATCAGCGACCTCGCGACCCCCGCCCTCCTGTTGGACCTCGACAAGCTCGAGCCCAACCTGGAGGGCATGGCGGTTCGCGCTCGCTCACTCGGAGTGGCACTCCGTCCTCACATCAAAACGCATAAGTGCCTCGAGATAGCACGGCTCCAAAGCTCACTCGGCGCCACTGGCATCACCGTCTCCACTCTGCACGAGGCGAACGTGTTCGCCGAGCATGGCTTCAATGACATAACCTGGGCGTCGCCTGTGAGCTTTGGACGCATTCGTGAAGCACAGGCCATCGCGGAGCGAGTGACGCTGCGGGTTCTTGTCGATTCTCCGGCAGCGTTGGAGCAGATCAGGCTTTCTGGACATCGTTTTCATGTGTGGCTCGACGTTGATTGCGGTTACCATCGCACCGGAGTGGATCCCAATGGAGGTCTTGCACTGAGCCTGGCGCGTGATATCCACAAATCTCCGACGCTCAATTTCGACGGGATCCTCACTCACTCGGGGCATGCGTATCACGCTACGACAAGAGCAGATCTCGAGCAGATCGCGGAAGACGAACGGCGCGTGATGGTCGAGTGCGCTGACCGACTGAGATCGGAAGGCCGGGTGGACGTATCTCGCGTGAGCGTAGGATCGACCCCCGCCATGAGCGTCGTGCAGAATCTAGATGGTGTCACCGAAGCAAGACCAGGCAACTACGCATTGTACGACTATACACAGGCGGTTCTGGGGTCATGTGATGTAACGGACTGCGCGCTCACGGTTCTTGCTAGCGTGGTATCATCACAACCGGGATCCGACCATTCGGTTGTTGACGCCGGTGCGCTCGGGCTGTCCAAGGACCTCGGCCCCGACAAGCTCGAGCAACCCACCGTGGGCGAGATATTCGAAAACTACTCGGATGGCACGTTGCTTCCAGACAATCGAGTCGTGTCTGTGAGCCAAGAACACGGCATTGTGAGCGGCAAGCTGCGGGTCGGCGAGAAGGTGAGGATTCTACCCAACCACTCCTGTCTGACGGCAGCGATGTACGACGAATATCATGTGGTTCGCGGGGAAGAAGTGATCGACAAATGGAAGATCTGGAGAGGGCGGTGAGAATGTCCAATGTCCAACTTCCAATTACCAATGTCCAAGTGATAGTGTCGCCCAGTTATAGTCCGATCACTTGGATATTGGAAATTCCGTGTTGGATATTGGTGATTCTACCGTCTCATCCGTTCCACTAGCGCGTCTATGTAACCCTCGGGGAAAACGCTGCCACCTTTGAGGACATCTCGGTGCGCATCGATCGCATCGGCGACTTCCTCGAAGCTACGCGGTACCGGTACAGCGGCACCCGCTGCGGCATCTCTGTTCAGTGAGGAAGTCCGTTCCAGCAACGCGTCCAGATCTTTAGTGTCGTGACCCAAAACCATTGCCAGCGCGGCACCAGCCATCAGCAGGTGTGGAAGGCCGGACCCATCGGGCAGTCGAAATTCCACTGTGGGTTTACCTACCGTACGCCCACGCGCGTCAGTAGGAACTACCGGGAGTCGGACTAACGCAGAACGATCAAAATCCCCCCACACTATCGAGTTGGGCGCTTCCTTGGCTTGGAGCAGCCTTGCAAACGAGCCCTCCACCCTGTTGCCGAATGCCATCAAAGCGCCCCCCACCTGAACCAACCCACCAATGAGCCATTTGGCAGGGTCTGTCAGTTCGCCGTTTTCGCCGCGCACGTTCAAGTGATCACCACCTTGGTGGAACGCGAAATGGAAGTGCAGGCCGTTGCCGGCATGACCTTCCAGCATCATCGGCGCGGTAGTGAGGCGTTGTCCTTCTCGATGCGCGAGATTTCGGAGTACCCACTGAGCCAACAGGATGGCGTCAGCTGCATCAGGCAACGGCTGCTCCGCCATCTCGATTTCGTGCTGTTCCCAGATCACCCCGTGAGCTTCTCGTGCCTCGATGTAGCCCGCCTCACTATGACCGTATTTGATGGATACCCCAATATCTCCAAGGATCGCCATCGCCCGCCTGCGCAGACCCTCCCCGAACACGAATGGAGACACGGCGTGGTATCCCCGGTCGTCGGCTCCGTAGATGTCGGATTCGTCTCTGCGCTTGCCGAGGAAATACTCGACTTCCCCCAATCCCCAAAGCTCAACCCCGGTTGCGGCTCTCAGGAAATCGTAAGCACGGCGGATGATTGTGTCGGGTGATTCGGGAAGAGGCGAACCGTCCGGTGCAGCGTGACCGCACAGGAGAACAAGGGTCTCTCTTGGCGAAAACGGGTCAACAAAGGCACTCTCGACCCGAGGCCGCAACACAATGTCGGAAGCCTCAGGTCTGATACGAGTGTCCCTGAAGAGATTGGAGCCGTCCGCCCGCTCACCTCCCTCGATGATGTCAACCAGATGCGACCTGTTGCGCGGGACGAAGTCGAGCGTCTTGAGCCAGCCGTCTCCGCCCACGTGCATGAGGCTCACTAGTTGGATCTTGCGTCTCTCCACCAAAGCGACGAGATCATCCACAGACCACTTGTCTCTGGGTTTTCCAATCTCCCTTACGAGTTCCGGCCGTGCCTGTATTGTCTCGGCTGAATCTGTCGTGATTTTCATTTCCAAACCTTCTCCAAGAACTCCCGGACCTCCGGTACACCTCCCTGAAGCACCAGGTACCCGTCGTGAGGTTCGCGTTCAGTGGTTTCGCCCGCGATCGTCGTTGTCATTAAATCTCGCACTGCATCCGGGTTTTCGGGATACATCCCCAAGGCCCACCCCAGCTTAATGTACGCGACTTCAGGCAACATGTTCTCCAGCGGAATCACGCCCAGCCCCAATATCTCGCGCCCCGTCTCGTAGACGTGCATCTGCACGAATCCCCAGAGCGTTTGGAGAGTCATGTACACCTGAACACCCTCGTCGCGTGCGCGCTCTAGCGCCGGATAGGTCTTCCGATTCACATGTCCCAAGCCGGTGCCCGCGATAATGACTCCCTTGTACCCGTTATCAATCAATGAGTCCAGGACGTCGGCGCGCATTCCCGGGTAGTAGTAAAGGAGTGATACACGCTCCTCGAACACGGGATTCACCTCCGACCCGCGGTCCTGGCGTCGCGTGAGGAAGTCGTCTTTGAGTGGCGTGATCTTGCCCTTCTCCACCATGGCTAAGGGGATGTCGCCAAGCGTCCTGAAAGTACTGCGGTACGAGCTGTGCATTTTCCTTACTCGGGTACCGCGATGGAGCAAATTGTACCGGTCCGACGTTGGACCGAACATGCAAACCAACACTTCGGCAATCGGACCGTGCGCGGCGGCCCAAGTTGCGTTGATGAGATTTTGCGCTGCGTCCGAAGACGGGCGATCTGACGATCTTTGACTGCCGACCATTACGATGGGCACGGCCGGCCTCTGCACCATGAAACTTAGCGCTGCAGCCGTGTGGTGCATCGTGTCGGTTCCGTGCCCGATCACAATTCCATCGTAACCATCCGCGATCGCCTCACCAGTTTTCTCGGCCAGAATGACGTACTGCTCAGGTCCCATGTTCTCTGAGAACACTCCGAACAACTTCTCGGTCTCCAGGTTGCAGATGTCAGCCAGCTCTGGGACCGACCCATACAGTTCGCCGGGGCTGAACGCCGGTATCACCGCACCGGTTCTGTAGTCGAGGCGTGAAGCAATAGTCCCGCCGGTGCCGAGCAGCTTGACCCGAGGGTAGTCGGGGTTAACGGGAAATTCCTTCTCGGGGATCTTGTAGTGTGCCTCTTTGTACCCGCGTTTCTCCAGTTTGGTGATTGTGTCGTAGCGGAGCCCTACGTTGTATCCGCTAACGAGCTTGAGCACCAAATGATCTGCATCGCTGGTCTCAGAACGAGGCAACACGAGGCCTTCGAAATCGCCCCGAGTGGTACGAGCCACCACCTCACTCCACACTGGTATGTCGAACCGTTTCATCAACTCGAGGCAGGGCCCGCGGTATCCCTTGAACCGATCGTCCGAACCGCTCATTAGCAGTCTCCCTTCACTACCTCACCCAACTCGTCTCTGAGAAGTTCAGAAACTCTTGTGGGATCGAGTTTTCCCAGGAAACGCCGCATGAGAACGCCCATTCCCCACCGAACCAAAGTCTCCAAAGACCTGCCGGGCATTTCGGCTATCTTCTCCGCAACCTCTTCGAGTCCTGAGGCAAGTACATCGAGGTCGTCCGGACCGCGCCGATAACGCGCAACAATCTCCTCGGATGATTCGTTCTCGGATTTCCGGAGAAGAGCGTCGAGTACCTGCTCCGTAGCCTCCAGTCGTATATCAGTCACCTCCAAAGCTCTCACCAGGGGCGAAATCGTCTCGGGCGCGGGCAGAGCCACCTGTCCGATTTGTCTGGTCCAATGAGGAATTCGTTTCCTGAACGCGTTCGCCAGCCGGACGGCGACGTGTCCGCTCCGCGGGTCCAGCGCGTCGTACAGGTCGGCCCAACGTGATCTAGCTAAATCCCGCGCCGCCGAAGCGTTGAGGTCCAGTTTCATGTAGCGCTCTTCGCGATCCCATGGAGTCTCAGGCAGGCCGGATTTTACCTCCGCTATCAGAGAATCCGAGATTGGTATCGGCGGCGTGTCAGTGTCGGGGTACATGCGGTCCGGACCCGGCAGTATGCGCTCGAACCCGGTGGTGCCGTCCCTGAAGGCTTGCCGAGTCTCGGCGGGAACACCGAGCAGTGCGTCCTGCGCACGGAGGAACAGTTCCCCTACCGCCGTAGGAGCGTCTTCTTCGGGCGCCCATACGACCACCAACGCATCGCCCGAATCTGCTTTCAGCTGCTTGCTCAGACTGCGCCATTGCTGTGGGTCGAGACCGTAATCCCTAATGTCGGAGTGAATCATGAACGGACGATCCACTACGCAGGCAACGACGCGCACGCGGTCGGCAAATTCTCTCGCGAATGTCACACCCGGCTGGGTGCGATAGCTCAATAGGCCTCCGAACCCAGGAAGCCTCACGGCACATATCTTCTCGCCCTTCTGATATGCCTGGCGAATGGGCGCAAAGTCGCAGTCGCATAGTCTCTGCCCGGCATCGACGACGAGATCAGACACCTGCCAGGGAAGACCCTGCACCGGCAGCATCAAAATCTTGCCTTCAACCCCACGTTTCTCTAGTTCAGCCTTGATCCGGAGCAGGTTTAGCTGGCGGAATGCCTCTATATGGACGAGCAGGGGCAATCCGCTGTGATTGTCGACGCCCTTGATCTCGACGCGCCTGCCGCCTGCCACGGAGACGTTCACATCCTGTCTTGCAGCGCCGGGTCCACGCAGCACCTTCCCGGTAGCCTGAGCAACATGCGCCAACAGGCGTCCACCGGCCTGAAGTTCCCACGGAGTGAACAGGTCGGGCTCTGTGACAGTTTCTATCAGCGGCATGCCCAGACGGTCGGTGCGGAAGGTGATGCGGTGACCGATATCCGATACTTCGCGGCAGGAATCTTCTTCGAGAGAGAGTTGTCTGATTCGCAATTCCCGGTCCACGCCCAGCTCGGGCACCTTGAAAGGTATCGAACCGGTAAGTCCCACCATTGCAGTGCGCTGGAATCCCGTCGGGATAGACCCGTCGAGGTACTGCTTGCGCATCACGTGCAGCTCGGATACCAGATTCAGGTTGAGGAGCTGCGAGATCTCTACAGACCCCCGCACCGCTTCCATGTCGATTTCGAACGGCGGAGTGTCGTCCATCTCGTAGGTGCACACCGACCCTCGTTCCAGTCTGTAGACGATCTCCTTCTTCGTTTTGAACTCCATCAGCGCCGTGCCGTCGTACTCGCCCAACTCGCTCAGCGTTGGCCTCATATGCCGCAGCACTTCGGCGTCGTAATCCTTTCTGTTCCGACCGGCGGGGCACCGACAGAACAGCTTTGAACGAGTCTTGAGCTGCTGATGCACTTCGAGGCCCGACAAAAAGCCGAGTTCATCGTAGTCCGCGGGAGTCAACTCTCCGAACGCCGCGTCCGGAAAATCCAACGGAGGATCGGTCCGGGGATTGTGGTCGCCCGGAGGACGCGGACCGGTCTGATCGTTGTTTGATTTTGCAGTCATTTCACTCTTGTCGAAAAGCAGGTGGGAAACGTAGTGGGTGGCAGGCAGGAGGGGCAATGGATCTTTGAGTGCAGAATGCAGAATGCAGAGTGCAGAACGGTTCTGCAATTTGCCTGACCGCCTGACCGCCCGTCCGCCCAGTGACCTAGTACCGCCGTCTCGGGTATTACAATTGATTGCAAAAACAAGGGAGAAACGATGCGAGCCGTGTATCGATTAATGACTATTGCGGGCGTGGGCGCCATCGCATTCGGGTGCGGGGATTCTCAGGGGCCAATCATTGAGCTGCCCCGGGAGCTGAGTGTCGCCGAGGGGAAGCTGGTAGAAGCCGACAACAAGTTCGCGTTCAAGCTGTTCAGAGAGGTGAACGAACAGGACACCGGGAAGAACATCTTCATTTCCCCGTTGAGCGTTGGAATGGCTCTAGGGATGACCTACAACGGAGCGGCGGGAGCTACGCGGGAGGCGATGCAGGAGGCGCTCGAGTTGCAGGGCATGACAATCGAGGAAGTGAACGAGGCTTACGGATCTCTCATCGACCTGCTGCGGGACCTGGATCCCCAAGTGGAATTCCTGCTGGCCAACTCCATTTGGTACAGGAACACGATGACCTTCGAGCAGGAGTTCCTCGACCTGAACGTGCAGTATTTCGATGCCGAGGTCTCGGCTCTGGATTTCAACAGCCCCAGTGCAGCCAATACTATCAACGACTGGGTTTACCAGAACACGTCGGGCCGCATCGAAGAGATCGTCGGCAACCCAATCGACCCGGCGACCATCATGTTTCTGATCAACGCGATCTACTTCAAGGCCGACTGGGCATCTCAGTTCGACAAAGACCTCACTCAAGACGCACCGTTCTACCTCGAGGATGGTTCCCAGACCACTGTGGATATGATGAGGCATGAGGACGAGGTCAGCATCCGCTATTACAACGACTGGGACAGCCACATACAGGTAGTCGATTTGCCGTACGGGGGCCAGGCGTATAGCATGACGATCCTGTTACCGGAAGACCCGGAAGGGATTGCCGACCTGATCGAAGGCTTGACCCACGATCAATGGACCGGATGGATCGCCGCACTCGATTCTACCTCCCAATACGTCTCAATGCCGAAGTTCATGCTCGAGTACGAATTGACCATGAACGACGTACTGAGTGCACTCGGCATGTCGATCGCATTCGACACGAATGCTGCAGACTTTACCAACATGTACGCGCCCGGTGGAGTGTTCATCAGTAAGGTCAAACACAAGACGTTTGTCGAAGTGAACGAGGAGGGAACGGAAGCCGCGGCAGTTACCTCTGTGGAAATGGGCCTGACCAGCGTCGGCCCGCAACCGATTGTGATCGACCGCCCCTTCGTGTTCGCGATTCGAGAGAATCACTCAGGGACGATTCTGTTTGTGGGGAAGATGCTAAATCCCAATAGTGAGTTGTGAGTTGGGAGTGGCGAGTTGCGAGTTGGGGTGGTGGGGACTACTCACAACTCCCTATTCACAACTCACAACTCGTCACTCACCTTCTGAACACCACCTCCCCCTCCACCATCGTAAGATCCACCTTCACATCATCTATCTCCACAGGATCGATCGTGAATATGTCGTCTGACAACACCACCAGGTCGGCGTATTTTCCGGGCTCGAGCGTCCCGACGAAATCTTCCATGAAACATGCGTAGGCCGCGCCGGTCGTGTATCCCGCAACAGCTTCGGCAACCGAGATCTTTTGCTCCGGCAACCAGCCGTCGGGGTTTTCTCCGTCGAGTGTACGCCGGGTGACCGCGGCGTGGATGCCGAGCAGCGGATCGATGAGTGCAACTGTCCAGTCGCTGCCGAAAGCGAGCCTGGCACCGCCATCTAACAGGTCGCGGAAAACGTACGACCTCTTGATCCGCTCCGGTCCTAGGCGTCTTATTGCCCAACGGCCGTCGTCTGCCGCGTGATAGGGCTGCATCGATGGGATCACACCTTCCGCACCGAACCTCGGAATCGCAGCCACCGAAAGATGTTGCGCGTGTTCGATTCTAGCCCGACGGTCGCGCTCGCCATTCAACTCACGAGTCTCTGCATACACATCCAACAACCAGTCGTTTGCCTTGTCGCCGATGGCGTGGACGATGACCTGAAGCCCGGCGGCGTCGGCCTCGACTATTGCGTTCCTCAATTCTGCTGTATCCGAGACCATCAACCCCGAAGTCTCTGGCTCGTCCACGTACGGGTCGTAAAACCACGCCGTTGTCGACCCGAGCGACCCGTCGACGAACGCTTTGACCCCACCCCAAAACAGTCGGTGGTCACCCTGACCATGTTCCTCGATGAACGCCTTCATCCGATCTCGACCGTCGATCTGCACCACCGAGTACACCCTGATCGGTAGGTTACCCGCTGAGTGTGCCCGGCGATATGTCTCCAATCCCTCCCAGTACCCCATATCCCCGATCATCGTCACTCCACGCTGAACAGCGTGCTGAACTGCGGTATGCAGGGCCTCATCGCGGGCTGCTTCACTTCTACCGGGCATCACCCTGCTCACCAACTCCGACGCGACATCCTTGAGTATCCCCGTGGGCCGCCCGTCCGGGTAACGCACGATTGTCCCTCCGAGTGGATCGGGCGTATCGGCGGTGACGCCAGCGAGCTCGAGTGCGTGCGAGTTTGCCAGGGCCATGTGAGCATCGAGCCGACTGACCAACACTGGAGTATTGGGCGTGACCGAGTCGATCCAATCCCGCCTGGGAAGTTCGCCGCCCCACGACTCATGGTCCCACAAACCTCCAATCATCCAATCATCGGGATGCGCTGCTGCGAATTCACCAATGCGCCTCACGAACTCAGCAGGTGTGTCCGCATCTCGCAGCTGCACGCTCGCCAGCTCGAACCCGCCGTCAATGAAGTGGGTGTGCGCATCAATGAATCCAGGTACGACTCGTCGTCCTTCCAGGTCCAGGCGCTCGGTTCCCCGCCCCGCCAAAGCCTCCACTTCCTCGTCTGCACCGACGGCTAGTACTTTGCCGTCTGAGATGGCCACGGCCGTTGGTTCTTCAGTCTTCGGCATTTCCGCCCCGACACCATCCCAGACGAAGCCACCCGTGAGAATAAGATCAGCCACTCCAGCCTCCCTCGAGGAACACGAAATTAGGACCGCCAACCCGGCACACGCGCCGGATACGAGTAACCGCTTGCCTAGCCAGAGCACAGCAACCCTCCGAACGGTGAAAAAGCACATTTGACATAGAGCAAATATGGACTAACACCACTGCATCCAACAAGAAACTCCCCCTGCTCCCTGTTCCCTGTTCCCCTGTTCTATCCGTGCAGCAGATTGTGGAACCACGCGTGGCAT
>CAYTDU010000117.1:0-10784 GCA_964436395.1 uncultured Gemmatimonadaceae bacterium
AGCGTAAACGACTGGCCGACTGCATCGGAGGGACCGTCCAGATAGCGTCGGGCGAAACCGGACGTGACCAGGGCGACATTGTGCCTGCCGCCAAGCGCCTCCTCGGGTAGAAAGTCGCGACCGTGTTGCACCGAGAGGCCGAACGTCCGCAAAAAGTCTGTTGTGACGCGCGCTCCCGGCACCTGTACCGGACGGTCGAATCCCGTCAATGTCCCTGAGCCGATGGCGGCCAAGGAAAGCGACTGGTACGATGTGGCACGTTCGCGCCAATCGAGGTAAGTCGGACCGGCAACGCCGCGTCGGGTCAGGTCGAGTGAGGGGTTTGTCTCCCACAAACGAACCAGCTGTTCAGGCTCAGGATACGGCAGTGGTCGCAGCAATACCGCGTTGACCACGCTGAAAATCGCGGTGTTGGCGCCGATTCCAAGTGCAAGAGAAACGACCGCGACGATCGTGAAGCTGGGGCTCCTCACCATTCCCCGAACGGCGTAACGTATGTCGTTAGTGATTGACTCGACGCGTTGTACGTGACCAGCTTTGCTCTCACGGCGAATGACAGCCAACCGGCGGCTCAGCCTCATTCCGCATGCGGCAACCGTCACACCGAGCAGGGACCGCACCGCATACGCTCCGGCCCGCCAGCATCCCGATGACTCCAGGCGGCGCTTCAGCTCGCCGGCAAAGACGGAAGCTAGATCGTCACCCAACTCTCGCCGAAAGTCACTTGGGTACAGGCGGCAGACTCGCGCCATCAGACGCTCGCCCCGGCGAGTCTGCTTGGACGTCATCTTGTCGCTCCAGGTTCTTCAACCTCTCCCAGCGCGAATGCCGCCAACGCTCGGAGTCGCCGCCCTTGGGCGGCAATCGCCTCTTTCCCCGAGGAGGTGAGTTGGTAGATCTGTCTAGGCCGGCCCGGGGTCCCGTCGCCTACGGGGATCACGGTGAGCCAACCTTCGTCCAGGCCAACCTTGAGATGTCTGTACAGCGCCGGCAACGACGGCGCATCTACACCGCCAGGAACATCGGCGAGCCGCTCAAGCATGTCGGCAGCGGTGCACCCCTCTTCGCCAAGCGCCAACAGCACTCTGAGCGTTGTTGTGTTCATTCGCTGGCTCCGTCAGGTCTCTCTGTTACCGGGCGACAAGTTGTTTTTCTCATTACTGAGAATAATAACCGGCGCCCGCTGTTCGTCAAGCGTCGCGGTTTGACTCAGCGGTTCTGTCCGAGAAACCTCCACGGATTCTTTTCCCACACAATCAGCAGGAACACCCAGAAACCGATGCATAAGGCGGCAACAAGCAGTCGGCGTGAGAATACGATACACCGGTGACGTAGCTGTTGAATGCCAAGATGCTGCCGATAGCGTGGAAACAGGCGGCCACCATGATAGACCTGGTCTGTTCGACCGCAGGCCGCCGATCAAGATCGGCTTCACAACCGGGTTGAGGTATCGAAAATCATCTTGCAAGTACCCGCGCCATCCGGTTTCCTCCAGCACGCAGTAGACGATTGCCTGCACGCCGACAATCAGTCCGAATGCAGCGAGCAGAGCCACGGGAATTGCGGCCATGACGAGACTCTTGGGCTTGTCGGTGCCGAGCAAGGAGATCCGCCGTTCCGGCTTCAGGAACCGATAGACCAAGAGCGCTCCCAGGAAAGGTACCCACGAGCGGGACATCGAATTCCTCCTGTGCCTCGTCCCCAGGGGTGGGAGATGTCCGGCCACCTTCGAGTGCAACTTCTTCCCACCTGCTAGAACTGATACGACTACCGCAGAATAGGAATCTGCTTTCACTCCCTCCAGGTATGCCGGCCCGCAACGAACGTGTCCAAGAGTTCATCATAGGTCGGCGACGTCCGCGAGCAGTCGTGAAGGGGTGGTTTCGGCCAACAACTTGGGCTAACAGCGGCACTCAGATGGGCAATCGGGACATGCAGGCAACCCAACCACCCCCGTTTGACTATCGCTTGGTCAACCGGAGTTTATTCGGGCCGTAATGGTACCTGTGGGGGACTTCCACCGTCTCGGCGGAGCTCGTTGGAGTCGGCGTGAGGTTTTGGTGCGACATATTAGGTGGTCTAGAATGCGGAATCCGTGTTTGAGAATTCCACAGTCGAGAAACTTCTCTACCACCTCGCGGACGACCTTTCGCCAGTATCCCCAGCGCCGGGCTAAATGCTCATAGTATATGCTGCAAGACTCGTCGAAATGATCCTCAATGAGGCGATACAGCGGTGAGGCTGAGGGCTGCGGAGCCTGTAGACACCGCTTGGCGCGGTCGTGTGCCGAGGCTCTGTTTGCTGAGCAAAACACGCTGCCAAGAGACATACGGCTCCGCGGGCACGCTGGAAACCAGGAGCGAGCTGGCTGTCGGGCTCAATTTCTATCGGCTCGGGCGCAATCTGAACAGAGCGGGGGGAAGAACTCAGGATAGGAGCTTGCTTTCGCTCCTACAAAAAGAGAAGGTTGGTGTTGCCCTATTCGGGTTGGGACGCGTCGGCGACGCCCACGGTGGTGCCGCTCACGGCGGGGACTCTCAGCGCGACGGGCTCGAAATCAAACCCGAACAGCGATGGGTTTTCTCCCACAACCGCCGCCGCGATAATGTTGAATACGTAGTTGTACGTCTCTGACGGGATGCGATCGCGGTGGTGTTCGAGCAATGTCCAGAAATTGCGTTCGCGGGGATTCTCCGGCATTGCCTGGATTAGCGGCACCACGTTGCCGTGGCCCCAGTTGTACGCGGCCATCACCAAGAGACCTGATGCCTGAGCATCGGTCGTGTAAATGAACCGGAGGTGTCTGGCGGCAACGCGCGTGGATATTTCCAGCTGGTGGCGGTCGTCCTCCGGATCGAACCGTGGTACGCCGACCAGCGGCCCCAGCCGCAGTCCGTACGCTCTGGCCGTTTCCGGCATTAACTGCCACGGCCCTTTCGCGATCCCGAACCGTGTCTCGGGCCCCACCGCCTCTGCATTCAATCCGCTTTCCTGAAGTGCCAGATAGAGGAACTCCGGCGGCATGTTGTACTCGAGCAAGATGTCCGCTATGCTCCGCGCCGCGCCGTGTTGGCGGGCCCGAGCCATCGCTTCCGGAAGCCGCGCTGACCTCCGCCACCTTTCGATGTACTCCCTGACCTCTTCGATGAAATCTTCGGTGACGCTTATCTCCGACTCGCCGAAGCGGTGTATCACGTGGTAGATGAGCTGGACGTCTTGCGGCGTATCTTCGCCGTAGACTCCCAATTCCTGGAGATAGTCCATGTACGTCTGCCGCAGCCGCTCCTGCTGTCTGCGGTAGTTGCGCATTGCGATGGTGTCGAGCTGTAGCCTGGACACCTCGAGTTCCAGCGTCTTCATCGCGTAGAAGACGTCCTCGGCGGATCGGCGTAGTCGTTCGAGCTGTTTTCGCTGTATGTAAACGACCGCGATGGACCCAACGGCGACAGCGGCGATTGCTGCGAGCACAACGGCATAGCGGCGAACTAGGCGGCGGCGATCCCGTCTGAGCACGTCGCGCACCATCATCGTGTGCCGACTCATGTCTTCCGGCGCCTCGTCTCCCAGCAGGCGGTCCAAAAGCTCATCTTCGCTGCGTTCCGTGATCACCGTCGGTCGGCCCGTCTGGTCGGCACCGTCAACTGTCATCCGCAGCCGTGGGCCCGCAACACCGAGGCGGACCTGCATCGAGCCTACCAGCCTAGTCTCTTCTACCCGCACACCATCAACGAACGTCCCGTTGCCGCTGTTCAAATCCCGTATCGACCACAAGCCTCCGGCCAAAAAGACCTCGGCGTGGAAGTTCGACACGCACGGATCATTCAGTACCAGATCGTTGCTTGGATCGCGGCCGATGCGGAACGATTGCTTGAATTCACTCGCGTCGCAATGTTCCTCGACCTGCACGTGAATGATTGGTTGTGCTGTGGAAGTACTGTCGTTCATAGAGGGGTGAAAAATGACCATCGGTACGCGAGAGCGGGAGTGGGTGCAGGACCCGGGTTTCCTTTTGTCACCGCCGAGTGTGTTGTGTTGAAAGGCAGCTGAGGAACGCCTCGAGGGCCTGATGGTGAAGGTGAAGAGGCAATGGGACGTTTAGCAGCAAGTTGAACATACAGTATCCGCAGCGGTGACTCAGGGGGTCGAGATTCTGTCAATCGCCCACTCTGCCGCCAAGCGGATCACGTCTCGCGGTGAGTCCATTTCGGATGCCTGCCGGAGGAAGTCGAGCTGGCTCTGGTCGCCGCTTCGCCCGATTGCCCGTAAAGCCTCGGCCTGAACCTGGTAAGAGCTGTCGGCGTCATACGTGGCGCGGAAAAACTCCACGAGGTTTGGGTTTTCAAGTTCGCCCAACACTCGAATGGCAGCGCGCCTTACCCTCGAGTTTGCGTCAGTAGCAGCTGGGCGAAGCACCTCTACCGAGGAAACCGTTTCAACAGCCGCAAGCCTCACCGCCCAAAACGGATCGTCAAAGACAATCGCTTCCAACTCTTCTGCAACTTCACCTTCTTCGCCGAAGTCGGCCAACTCCCGCACCGCCCATTCTCGACCGACTACGTCGTCGTGTCGGGCCTGGTAGAGCAGCTCCTCAACGCTTTTGTCGTAGGTCCATTCCTTCAACATCCAGTTGCCTTCATCGAAACGCACGAGAAGGGGTTCCTCGGCACTCGGAAAAGTGAACGTGTCGTGCTCGTTCTCCAGCCATACGGTCTCAACGCGTTTTCCGGACTCGGTGACAATCCCTATCTGCACCGGGAATCTGTAGATCGGCACTCCATGCTCGCGGCTCTGAACTTGGTCGACATCAAGACGGATCTGACCTGCCAAGGCATCCCACTCCGACCGCACCTCAAACTTTGGATGCCCCGGCTTGAAAACGAGCTGCTCGAAGAACCAATCCATGTTCCGGCCGGTGATCTCTTTCACAGTCTTCATGAAGTCGTGGGTGTCAACCGGCTCGAAGGCGAACTCGTGTAGGAAAAAGCTGAGCGTGCGGAAGAACGCTTCATCGCCGAGCAGGAAGCGCAACTGATGCAGAATCACCGCGCCCTTCGGGTATGTGTGGGAGTCGAAGTTGTCGCCCGGCCTCTCGTACCGGTTGAACACGATCGGCCGGATATAGCGATTGTGGGCCTCGCTGAGGTACGCGTTTTTCTTGCCCAACAGCGCCCAGGCGCCCTCGTCTTCGCCGTTCTCGTGACGGGTCCAGAGGTAGTCGGAGTAGGTGCCGAAACTCTCGTTCAGCCACGTGTGCGACCATTCGCGCAGTGTGATCAGGTCGCCCCACCACTGATGAGCGATCTCGTGGGCGATGACTGTCTCGAACGAGAAATCCTGCTCGGCGCGCCGGTCGTGAATGGCGCGTTCGCCAAGTATTGTCGCCGAGGTCGCCTCGGCCCCGCCTCCGACATGCGGGGTGGTGATCTGGTCGTATTTGGCCCATGGATACGGATAGCCGAACAGCTCGCTGTAAAACTCGATCATCCGTGGAGTCTTCGCGAAGATCCAACGCGCGTCCTCGACTGCATCTGGGTAAACCCAATAGTTGATCGGAAGACTTCCCAACGAGTCTTCGATCACGGAAAAGGGGCCGACGGCGAGCATCATCAGGTAGGTGGAGTGAGGGAGATCTTGAGACCAATGCCAGGCGGATGTCCCTGCCGTGGAGTCTTCGGTGACTTCCACTAGTCGGCCGTTGGAAAGAACGCGGTTCCCTTCCGGCACAGTCACAATCAGTTCGTGGGTGACCTTGTCGTTGGGGTAGTCGTAAAGAGGGATCCAGTTGCGTGCTTCATCGGGCCAGGAGTCGGTGGATACCATTTGGGGGTGATCGTGCGTCGCGTCATCGAAGAAGAAACCGTCTCGAGAGCCCTCACCCCGGTAAGTGACCGTAAGACGAGATGTGTCGCCGTATGCGAGAGGCTCGGGTAACACGAAAACCACGCTCGAGTCGGATTGTTCGAACGGAATCTGACGTCCGTCAATATCGAACGCAGTCTCGACGGTCAGATCCTCTGCGTCCAACTGAATGCGATGGATATCGTCGGACAAGGGCGTAAGTGTTATGCGGTTCTCACCCTCGAAGACCTTGGCATCGAGGTCGAAGATCAGGCTTACACGATAGTGGATGAAGTCAAAATCGCGACTGCGCTCAGCCTGAACTGGCCGGTTCCACACGTCGATTTCCTGACCCAACACAAAACCTGGCAGAACCACACTCAGTACAGCGCTCAACCCCGCACACCGAGCAATGTTGGCGCGCTGATTCATCGCCATCGCCTCCCGATTGTCTGAAACAGGCCGCCTCGGCGTATGAACGCCTGAATCTCCGTTGCTTCAGTCTAGTGCTCGAGCCCCACCACTCTGTAGACGGCAGCAGCTGCATCCCAAGAGAGATGCACGACTGCCGGTCGCCCGCGCATTGAGTCACGACCTCGGACGGAGATCTTCAATGTCGCAAGAGCTTCCTCCGGCGTGAGGTCCCTGTTGCCGGTGCGTCCAATTGGCCTGCCGCCGGGTGAAATCTCCAGACTTTGGCCGGACCCGGCCCGAGCAGGTGACTCGCCGTCCCAGTGGCGATCCAGTGCCGGGTGACGAAACTCCCAGCTATACGACACGCCGTCAGCCGTCCACACACTCTCTCTGATACCGTAGTCTTCGAAGGAAAGCGTGAAGCTCCCGTCAGATCCACCCGGGGCAACCCGTGCGCGTTCTAACGGCGATACCTGCGAGTACCAATAGTCTACAATCCGGTCCCTTCGGTAGCAGAGGATGTCGGTCAGTGTGTCGGCCGCGAACTCATTCGGCAATTGTCCGGCCTCCACAGCAGCCCGGACCTGCTCGTCAGAAAACGAGCCCACTAGTTTGGCGCCCCAATAACCGTCTCGCACCGTCATGTTGACGAATGCCTCATTGGGCCAGTTTGCCTTCCACTTTCCGGGCTCGAAGGTCTCGACCTGCATCCAGCCGATTGAGGGATCGATCGTTTCGTACTGCTCACTCTCCCACCCATCTCGATAGAAGCCGAGAGTGAACATACGTGCCATCGTCGGCCACCAGTCGAAGTTGTATTCGGCGCCTTCCCTAGGATAATGGGGACGGATTGTTCCGCTTCCCAAGCTTGCCGCGAAATCGATGAGATAGTGCCTCACGTAACCTGGATCTACGAATGCATCCATCGTGTTCGCGAAACGTATGTCCACATGGTTGACCCAGGAGGATACCACGTACAAACCGCGCAGATCGCGTCGATGTTCGTGCACGTACCAGTCGTTGGGGTCATCCTTGCGAGTGCCCGAGAAGTAGAACGGTCCTAGCGGCGAGCCCGGCACGTACTGACTCGCTACGGCGAGAAAACGACCATCGGGCAGGGTGTCGATACGCGACAAAATCTCATCCACCAGGTCGATCTGGAGCGGATGCTCCTCGAAGTCCTCGTCCACATATGTCGCTCCCTCGGCGACTCCAGTGATGTGCTCTCTTCGGAACCGAAAGATGTAATCCTCCGGCACGTGATAACCAGCGGCATACAACAGCCGGTTCGCGATCACTCCGGCAGCACTGCTCAGGTACTGGAATCCCTTGGGGTCGAACTTCACCACAAACCTGACGCCTCGTGAATCTTCAATGTGGAATCCGGGTGAAATGCCTTGGAGCTTTGCCTGGGTGAGTTCGATCGGACCGGTGGTATCCGGTCCGGTTCCAGCCGTGGGACCCATGAATGTCTCCCGGGCCGAAAGTCGGCGTAGGTCGTTACGGTGCTCGAACCACGCGGAGTTCACGACGTCGTCGAACCGCGTGATGTTGAGAGCCTCATGGCTCCGGCCTACAAGCCTACGCACACTCATCCCCTTTGAGATCTCCCCCCTGATCGCATCCTTCATCAGCTGGATAACCTCCAGGGGCTCTCTCTCCTCCGGCTGTGATATCGGAAGTGTGTCGACGTAGGCTATTGGCTCAGGCCTGAGCGCAAGCGGGGGCTGTCGTGAGCACCCGGCAAACAAGACGGGGGCGATACCCAAAGTTGCCAGGCGCAATCGCTTCAGAACGGCCATGATGCCCTGATCCCAGCTGTCATTCCTTCGCCGCTGAACCCGAGGTACGCCGCGCCCAGCAGCATCGTCGGCTGGCTCAGTCGGAGTCCCAGACCATACGACGGGTGCCAATCTTCCGACTCGAGCTGCCCCAGGCTTTCCCCGACAGCGCCGTAGTGGAAAAAAAGGAAGGTCTCCGCTCTCATCCTGCTATGGAGTTCGCGCCAGATCTCAAACCGGTACTCGGACATGATTGATATCATGTCGTTGTCGACGAATCGACTAGTTGGATATCCCAAGGCGCTGCGGGTCCCTCCCAAGGAGGGGAGATGATAGAAGGGGATGGCGTCGCCCTCATCGTGACGCGCGATTTGGGAAACCACCCGGACCGCGACAAGCTGTTGCGGGTTGATCGGCAGGTAGGAATGAACAAATCCGCTCAACAACCTAAAGTCTGAATCGGTGTCATTCACACCAAAGAAGAACCTTCCCTCGGCGCCGATGGCGACTCCTTTCTGTTGGAAGTTCTCCATACGGCTCAGATCTACCGTCCCACCAAACTCGAGTTGAGCGAACTCGGTCTGTTCCAGCGCTCCATAGAGAGTCTCGACAGGGAGACTTCTGAATATCGACTCGTCTTCCCCGATTGGGGCGCCGACGGTGTTGTGCTCGTATGCCGCCCCGGCTGAAAGAGTGAAGAACCGTAGCGCGTCCACGCTCGCTCTGGCTGTTGCACTCCACGAATCGTGTTTGAAAAAAGCATCGTCTCTATGTGTTGTTTGCGAACCGATGCCGTGAAACCGCCTCTGCGCATCTCGCTGCCACTTCACCTCGGAGGAGAACGAAACCGGCTCACCGTCCAACACCACACCCATTCGGTAACGCTGAGAAAGGCGCTGAGACACCGCGGCGCTGGCGTAGAAAGGATGGAACCGAGTGAACTGCTGCTCATATGCAACGCTGCTCCGTGGCCCGATGTTGGTTTGGATTGTGGGTACGAACCCGAATTCCACCGCGGCGCGGTAGCCGCGAGTAATGAAGTTGGGAGGACGTGGGGCGGTGAGGTTAGCGACAGCCCACGCCGGAATTCGAATCAACAACATGTCGAGCGGCCAGCCCACGACCTTCAGTGGGAACTCGGCTACGTCCACCCAATCGGTCGAATGGTCAGCAGGTGGACGCAGCAACGTGTCCCGGGCGACTTGTGCATCGGCGCCGACAATAGCCCCGCCTTGGGCTGTGTCTGGACTCGTCGCACCTAAAGGATTGTGCCGCTCGGAGTTTGCCTGCGCAGCGACGAGATTCGGACCGACACCAAGAGCCAGCACGAGGAAAACCGCGGCAATGCCGAGCCTCATAGCAGCGCCCCCATCAGCCTCTCGCCGGTCTCTACTATGTGCCCAAGGGCGCTTACGGTGCAGAATCACGTTCTCCTTTCACCCAACCGAATATGATGTACCTCTTATGCGCAGTCCATCCCGCAACTAGAGATCGATACAAAGTATGCAGCTGACGTTGTGGAGTCGTCCGCGGAGTGTGCCTATCCGAAAAGCAGGAAGAGGCCGTGACCCAATACTCCGGCGGTGAGGCCTCCCGCAAAGTGGGTGGCGATCGCCAAGTTGGTCAGACCTCGTTCCTTGATTCCGTCCATCATACCTACGTGTGTGCTCAGGAACCCGGCATTGCAGATGCCGATGGCCGTGAACACACAAATGCCCTTTGCCCCCACGATCCCGCTCTCCAAGAACTGCGGTACCATTGCAATAGCCGCACCGACAGATCCGAGTGAAGTAACCGGAAACGCTATCGCCTCCGGGTTCGAGAACCCGAACAGAGGCTCGATAACAAAGGACAGTCTTGCTCCTATCCAGGGAAAGAAGGCGATACCCTCGTAGGCTGCTCCCGTGTACGCACCTTCAGCCGATCCGTATGCGAGCATCATTACCACCGTGGTGATAATGATTACACCGGGCATGATATCGAAGCCGGTCTTTACACCGTGCACACCGCCGTCGAGCATCGCCTGCAGAATCCGCTGCGGAACGTTCCCATCTCGAACTTCGCGATAGCTCAGGATGTCGTAGCCTTCCTCCTCGTCGGAAACCACGACTTCGTCCTTGCCGTATTTCCGTTTTCCGAAGTATCCCATCAACCTGACGCTCACTATGCCGCCAAGTATGGCGCCGATGTTGCCGAGAAACACGGCTCTGCCGAGCGGTACGGTTTCGGAGGACTGCGCGAGCATGAAAGTCGTTACGATGAGCCCCATGCCGAAGACCGTGCCCAGGTTCACCAACGTCGTGACCTGCCACCTCTTGAAGTACTTCAGGAAGCCTTTGTCGGCACTCAACGGCATTATCGCCGGATTGTCAGACAGATATGTGGCCACCGCTCCTACGGAGGTTGCGCCCGGTAGCCCAAAGAGCGGCTTCATGAGCGGAGAGAGGATTCGGTTTGCAACGCTGACTACACCGAATTCTGAGATCACCGCCGTGAATGCGCCGGCGAGGATGATGACACCCATGAGAAAGAAAACGGTGTTCAATATCAGATCGTGTGCGGTTGCCATTGCAGTCTTTAGTGTATTCGCAAGTCCCATTTGCCACGCGAACACTCCAAACAATCCAATAACGACAACCAACGCGACGATTGTCTCGGTGGTAATGGCCTTGACGACCTTCTTGTCTTTTCGCCGAGCCGAAGAGGACTCGTCTCCGTTGACTCCGAATGCCATAGAATGATTCCTATGTT
>CAYTDU010000118.1:0-10782 GCA_964436395.1 uncultured Gemmatimonadaceae bacterium
AGGAGCAGGCGCAGTACGACCGCATCGTCGCGGACATTGACCGTTACGACGAGTCCATCAAGCGTTTCCGTGCGGACGCCGAGCGCGAGGCGCGTGCGGCTGAGGCGCGTATCGAGGTTCCGACCGTCGCTCCGGCGAAGGTCGAGGCCAAGTCTGACAACACGATCCTTCGCAGCCTGCTGACCGGCGAGATTCGCGGTCACGTCTTCGAGACCCGTGGTACTGGTACGGACATGAGCACCACGCAGGACGCTGAGCTCGTCCCGCAGGGCTTCTACGACCAGATTCAGACCATCCTCCGCTTCACGGGTCCGGCCTTCCAGCCGGGTCTCTACACGATCCTGAACACCGCGTCTGGCAACGACATCAAGGTTCCGCGCCAGACCTCCTTCTCTGTCGCCACGGCGACCGCTGAGGGTGCGCAGTTCGCGGTCAACAACCCCGAGGGCGAGTCGTTCACCCTGAAGTCGCAGAAGGTTGGTGTGCTCCTCCGCACCTCCTCCGAGATCATTCAGGACAGCGGCATCGACCTCGTCTCGTACCTTGCTCGGCAGGCTGCTGAGGCGGTCGGCTACAAGGTCAACGACCTGCTCGCGGTCGGCACCGGCACGAACGAGCCGAACGGCATCGTCACGGCCTCCGGCTCGGGTATCACGGGTGGCACCGCCTCCGGCGCGTTCACCGCTGACAACCTGATCGACCTGATTCACTCGGTTGACTCGGCTGTTGCGGCGCGTCCGGCGACGGCGCTCCAGATGCGTCGTGCGACCCTCGGCGCTGTCCGTAAGCTGAAGGACGGCGACGGCCGCTACCTGTTCGAGTACGGGGCTGCTGGTGAGCCGCGTATCCTCGGCGAGCGGATCGTTGAGAACCCGTTTGTTCCCGCTGTCGCGGCGAGTGCGAAGTCGGTCCTCTACGGGGACATGAGCTCGTACCACGTCCGTCAGGTGGGTGGCATTGAGGTTGCGCGGAGCGACGACTTCGCGTTCGACACGGATGAAATCGTGTGGCGTGTGTCCATGCGCATCTGGGGCGACCTCGGCCAGTCGGCTAACGTCAAGCACTTCGTCGGCGGAAGCTGATAGGTAGTCTCCGGGGCGGGTCGGCAGCGCAGGGCTGGCCCGCCCCGGAACCTGCGTCCCTGCGCCAGACGAAAGCCTGCGCTATGTCTAAGACGAAGAACCCCCGTGTTCATTGGTATTCCAACCATCCTGCGATGCCCACCGGGTATGGGACGCAGTCTGCTCAGGTGCTCCGCCGTATGCGGAAGCGCGGCCACCCGCTGACCATTCAGGCCAACTGGGGGCATCTGCTCAATGTGGGAAAATGGGAAGGCGCTCGGGTCTTTCCGATGGGCTACGAGACGTGGTCCCACGACATCATGTTCGAGCATTACCGGCGTGTCCGCAAGGAAGCTTCCTCCCCGCTCGTCTTCACGACCCTCTGCGACGTGTGGGTGCTGAAGGGCGACGCTTGGGAAGACATGGACGGCATCATCTCGTGGGTGCCTATCGACCATGCCGGTCTTCCGCCCGCGGTCGAGCGGTGGCTAGTCAAGGACAACGTCCGGCCGGTCGCCATGTCGAAGCACGGGTCTGAGGCGATGACGGCCCGCGGGATCGAGCACGACTACATCCCGCACGCGCTGGAGAAGCATTGGACGCCGTCCACGTTCGAGAACGACCCGTTCGACGGCAAGTTCGTCGTGACCATCCCGAACGCGAACAAGGGTGTCCTGCCGTCTCGGAAGGCGTGGGGGGAGAACCTGCTGGCGTTCGCCATGTTCGCGCAGGACAAGGACGACGTGCTGCTTTACCTGCACACGGATTCGACCGGGTCCGGGGCCGGTATCGACTTGGTATCACTCATCCGTGCTGCGGGCATCCCGCCTGAGAAGGTCATGTTCGTTGACCAGTACGAGCACCGTATGGGCATCACGGACGATCAGATGGCGGCTATCTACACCCGGACCGACGTGCTGCTGTCGGCGACGGCCGGTGAGGGGTTTGGCCTGCCGGTGTTGGAGGCTCAGGCGTGTGGCACCCCGGTCATCGTGTCCAACTTCTCCGCCCAGCCGGAACTCGTCGGCGACGGCTGGATCGTGGACGTTCAGCCGCAATGGAATCCGACGCAGCTCCAATGGTTCTGCACACCTATTGTCCACTCAATCATTCGGGCGCTCGGCGAGGCTTACGAGCGGCCGAGAATCACCGTGTCCGAGAAGGCCGTCGAGTTTGCTAAGGACTATGCGGCCGACAAGGTGTTCGCCGAGGGGTGGGTGCCGCTGCTGGATCGCTTCGCATGATTCCCGTGGCGGTTGTTCCGACGTGGACTAGACATGACCTGCTGAGCAAGATGTTGGCGTCGTGGGATGAGCCGACCGGACATTTGCTTGTGGTGGATAACTCGGGCCGCGGCTTTGATGTTCCTGATGGGCCTTGGGAGCGAGCAACCGTGTTTCCGATGCCGTCGAACATTGGCGTGGCGGCGTCGTGGAATCTGGGTATCCGCTGCTTTCCCGAGGCTCCTTATTGGATGTTCTGTTCGGATGATGTTGTATGGCCTGCTGGGTCGCTAGGAAAGTTGGCGGGCCTGTCTGGGAAGGATTGGGTGTCCCTGTGCAGAACATCATGGGCGGCGTTCACGGTCGGCGCGTCGGTAGTGGACAAGGTCGGCCTGTTTGACGAGCGGTTCTACCCGGCCTACTACGAAGACGACGACTACCTGTGGCGCTGCCAGCAGATGTCTGTTGAGGTTCGGAATGAGGACGTGGCGCGTGAGCATGAGCCTGCGCGGACGCTGAACACGCCGGGGGCACGGTTTGACCGTTCAAGGTCGGAGAAGGCGAACAGGGAACTGCTGGCTCAGAAGAAGGCGTCGTACGATTCGAGTTGGGGCTGGGATAGGCGTCGAGTGTTGAAAGGAAGATGGTGAGGGTCGTCGGCTGGACGTTTACGCAAAACGCTTTCAAGCATGACAGGAACGAATGGTTCCGCAAGGTTGTTGCTGCGCTCGGGGAAGCCGACGAGGTGCTCGTGTTCGATCATCAGTCGGAGGACGGGTCGCCGGAGCTGGTCGCGGAGTTAGGCGGCGTGTGCTGGGCGCACAAGGACGGCAACCGCACTATTGGACGAGCGATGAACCTCGGCCATCAGCTTGCGTCGGAGGCTGCCGGGCCGGACGGGATTGTTGTTACGGCGCAGGATGACATCGTGTGGCGTCCGGGCTGGCGTGACCGGCTAGAGGCTTTTTGGGCGGCAGCGCCGGATGACATCGGGATTGTCTGCGGGCTGTTAGAGCCGGACTTTCCGTGGGCGAAGCCGACCGAGCGGGTGGAGTTCGGTGGTCTTGCCGGACTTGTCCGCCCGACAGTTCCGGGATCAGCATGGTCGTATCGAGGTCGAACGTGGGAGATTATGCGTTGGGCAAACGAGGTTGCTCCCTCTCACGACATGCCGATTTGCCGTCAGACTGTAAGCCGAGGTTTTCGACTTGTCGGAGTTGATCTTGCGGACAATCTTGGAGCGCACCGCTCCACATGGGGTAATCAGTCGTATGTTGGTGTGCCACCTTTGGACCGCGAACGGTGGAGGGTCTGATGCCCGGTTGGGTGATGAACCCGGACGATGTTTCTCTGCTGCGTCAGCGCGTAGGAGCACTCTCACCGAAGCTGGCTGTCGAGTGCGGTTCGGGGCAGTCAACACAGGTATTGAGAGAATCGGCTCGCTGGGTCATTTCTCTTGAACATGACGAGAAGTGGGCGGAGGACACCCTAAAGTTCGTTACGGCGACGAACGGTGAGATTCGTCGCGTTTCTCTCGTTGACGATTGGTATGAGACTTCCCTGCCGGACGGAATCGGGTTTGTCCTGATTGACGGCCCTCCCGGATACATCGGCCGTCACGCGACCCTTCCGCACCTTCTCCCCCTTCTCGCTCCTAACGCTGTGGTTTGGTTGGACGATGTAGATCGGCCGGGCGAACGAGCAATCATTGACGGATGGTGCAGCGCTTACGGGCTGTCGTGGCAGCAGGTCGGAAGACGCATAGGCGAGATAGTTGTGCCGGACGGTAGACTGGCCGAGCCCGGAGGTTCCGTATGTCCAACTACGCTGAGCTGAGCGAACTGAAGGCGGCGCTCCGTATCACCGACACGGTGGACGACACGCTGCTGAACACCGCTCTGACCTCCGCATCCCGGTGGGTTGACGGCTGGTGCGACCGTTCGTTTGTCGCCGCAGGCACCGCTGTCACCTACCGCGACTTTGTCCCTACCGACACGTTCGGCCTCGTCCACATCGACGACTGTGTCCAAGTGACTGAGGTTCGGATTGACGAAGACCTCGACCAGACCTACGCCAAAACGCTGCGGGCTATCGACTGGGCAGCAGAGCCGGTGAACAGCACCACTTACGGCATCGCCCTGCCATTCACCCGCCTTCGCTCCTACGAGGACGGCTACTGGCCGGTGTGGAGAGGTCAGCCGACCGTCCGCGTGTACGCCCGTTACGGATGGGCTGCCGTGCCCGAGACGGTCAAGGAAGCGACGATTCTTCAGGCGTCGCGCCTGTTCACCCGTCTCGACTCGCCGCTTGGAGTGGCAGGTATGGGGGACATGGGCGTTATGCGGGTATCGCGCTTTGTCGATCCTGACGTGGAGCAGCTTCTTCAGCCTTACCGCAGGGTCCGCTACGCATGAGCAAACTGTCTAATCTTCGTGACGGTCTTGCCAGCCGGATGGGAACGATTAGCGGCCTGCGCACGTCCTCCACGGTTCCCGACTCGCCACGTCCACCTATCGCCGTGGTCATGCCGGACCGGGTCGTGTATGACCTGAATGCCCGTCGTGGGGCCGACACGTTCCTGTTCACCATCATCCTGCTGGTTGGACGGGCCGACGACCGGGCCGCTCAGGACAACCTTGACAAATACATTGTTGGGGACAACTCGATCAAGGCGGCTATCGAAGCGGACCGGACTCTTGGGGGTGTGGCGAACACCTGCCGGGTGACGGAGATGAACAGTTACGCCTCGATGATTATCGGCGAGACCGTGTACCTTGCTGCCAACTTCGCTGTGGAGGTAACCGCATGAAGTGGACCGTAATGTCAAAGAGGCTCGCGTGGCCTGCTGGCACCGTTCTTGGTGCGGACGACCTCGCAGGGTGTAACATTGATGCGCTGGTTGCAGGAGGCCATCTTGCACCAGCGCCACAACGGACGCCGCAGATGCCGGACAGTCCACCATACAAGAGCAAGAAGAAGCCGGTGGACCCGGTGATCGAAGACGACTCGGCTGAAGAGCCGGAGGAGCAGGAATAATGGCACGCATCGTCCTTACCGACGTTGGTGTGGTGCTCGGCGGCGTTGACCTGTCGGACCACATCGCCAGCGTTGAGATTGCCCAGAACTTTGATGAGGTCGAGACGACCGCGTTCGGCGACGGTGGCCGTACCCGTGTCGCGGGTCTGGAGGACTCCAGCCTGTCCCTCTCGTTCCATCAGGACTTCGCCACCGGCGAGGTTGACGCGACCATCGCGCCGCTCGTCGGCGGGACCGCGTCCTTCGAGATTGCCCCGTTCGGCACCGCTATCGCCGCTGCGGGCACCGCGCCCCGCTACACCGGCACCGTCCTCGTTACCGAGTGGACCGCGCTGAACGGTGCGGTCGGCGAGCTCTCGACTGCTGACGTGACGTGGCCGGTCGTCGGTCAGGTGGCACGGGGGACTGGTGCATGATCTCCCTGACCCTGCGCGTCACCCACGACGGTGAGACAAACGAATACTCGGTAGGGCCGAAGGTTCAGGTCGCGTTCGAGCGCGAGTGGAAGGTCGGTCTGCCCAAGGCGTTCGCGTCGGACCAGAAGGTCGAGCATCTGTATTGGCTCGGCTGGAAGGCTCAGGCTGCCTCCGGCAAGGTCGTCAAGCCTTTTGACGGCTGGCTGGAGGGTGTCGAGTCGGTCGAGATTGTCGAGGCAGACCGCCCTTTGTAACGAACGGGATGACGATGCTTGTGGCGCAGATGTCGATTGCCACGGGCATCGCTCCCAACGACCTTCTGGACGCTCCGCCAGAGGTGTTCCGGGCCATGCTGAAGGTGTTGCAGGACCGGAATAAGGAGCAGAAGAAGGCGGCGAAGCGGCGTGCTTGAAGTCAAGGCTGACGTTTACGGGTTCCGCGCAACGAAGAAGTTGATGCGGCAGCTCGAACCCGAACTTCTGAAGAACCTCGTCGGTGAGGTCAACCGCAGAATCGACCCGGTCATTGAACGTGCCCGGAAGTTGACGCCTACGTCGCGGCCGCTGTCCCGGTGGGTTACTCCGCAGAATCCGTATTCGCGTCCATCCTATTCGCCGTATGGTCGCCGTTGGGATTATGACCGTTTGCAATGGGATACGACGCAAGCGCGGAAGCAGATTGTTCGCCGTCAGGTTTCGTCTCGGCGCGCTCGGGGAAGCGTAACGCGGACCCTGTGGCAGTTGCAGTCGAACAATCCTGCAAACGCCACATATGAACTTATGGGTCGTGGCAAGTCGAATGTGCAGATGACGAAGAATCTGATGCGGAAGCATCCGGGGACCGGCCGTGTCCTTTATCGGGCTTGGGACCAGTTGGGCGGCGACAAGGTCGAGGAGAGGGTGGTGGATACCATCCAGCGGTACGAACGCGAGTTCAATCGTCGTCTTGACGCTGCGGGTGGCCCATGAGTATTCGGATCAACATCGGAGCATCGTTTGATGCGACCGACATCAAGAAGGCCCGCCGCGAAATCAACGCGCTGGAGGACCAGCTTCTTGGTCTGAATGGTCGTCTTGGCGATCAAATGCGTAGTTGGGACAAGTGGGGTAGCAGGCTTACAAGTCTCGGTGCTGGTCTTACGTCGGCTATCACGGTCCCTGTCGTCGGTCTTGGTGCTGCTGCGACGACGATGGCAGCGAACTTCTCTGACTCGATGTCTCGGATTACGGGTCTTGTCGGTATTGCTGCCGATGAAGTCAAGGCGATGGAATCGGCAGTTCTTGAACTGTCAGGTCGAACTGCTAAGGCTCCGCGGGAACTTGGCGATGCCCTGTTTGTTGTTACTTCCGCAGGTCTTCGTGGCGCAGAGGCTATGGAGGCATTGGAGTTTGCTGCGAAGGCCGGTGCTGCTGGTCTTGGGCAAACCCGTGACATTGCGCGTGCGGTCGCTGGTGCGATGAACGCTTATGGTGCTGCCACGCTTGGCGCGGCAGAAGCCACCGACATTATTGTTGCTACAGCACGCGCAGGAAACTTTGCAACAGAACAGTTTGCGAGCAGGCTTGGCGACGTTCTTCCTCTCGCTAAGCAGTCGCAGGCATCATTGGAAGATGTCGGTGGCGCTATCGCACTTCTTACCAGAACAAACGGTGACGCGGCTAAGTCCATCACAAACCTTACGGCATTGTTCCGCTTCTTCGCTATTGGAAGCGAGCAGGGGCGCAAGATTCTTGACGATGTTGGGCTGTCGATGGGAGCTTTGCGAGACATTATTGAGGAGCGTGGTCTTGTCGCGGCCCTTCAGACTTTGGATCGCGCCCTTGGCGGCAATCGTGAGCAGTTGGGTCGCGCACTTTCCTCTAGTGAGGCGGCAAGCGCCGCGTTCCAGATTCTGGAATCTGATGCGGCAACCCTCGCGGGCACGTTTGGCGTCGTAAACGATGCCGCGGGTCTTACCGAGGAAGCGTTTGGTGTTGTTAGCGGCGAGCCCGCGTTCAAGTTCCGGCAGGCTCTGAATGACATTCGAGTCGCTGGAGTGAATCTTGGTAATGAGCTTCTGCCTCTAGTTACGCGGATTATTGAGCGGTTCAGCGAACTAATCGGTCGTTTCAACGGTTTGGATGAAAGCCAGCGGCGATTTGCTATCGCTTTGGGGCTGGCTGCCGCGGCCGCCGGGCCGCTTCTCATTCTGATGGGCGCGTTTGCGACCACAGTCGCGGCCCTGATTCCGCTTGTGGGAAGTCTTGGCGCTGCGGTTGCCGTTGCTACTGGTGGCCTGTCCCTCCTTGCTGCTGCGGTAGCGGGTGTCGCATACTTCGGGTTTATCCGTGATACGCAGGTTGCGACGACTGAGATGCGTCGTATGGAGCGTGCGGCACTTGACGCGCAGTTTGCGCAGTCCGAGTTGGGCCGGGAGATTCTTGAAAATCAACGTGCGCAAGCAAACTCGGCGTATGCCGCCCGTCTTGCTGGCGAAGCAGCCTACTACGCGGAAGGCGGCTTCTCCGCTCTTACGCGCGAGCAGCGTGAAGCTCGACGGCAGACAGAAGAAGTCACCGAAACGACTGACGAGGCGGCTGATGCTCTTGCCAGTCTTGGCGAAGTTGCTGATGGTACTTCTCCTGCCGCAGCAGGGCCGAAGATTGTGTCGCTTACGCGGTCGATGCGTGACCTGTTCCAAGAGCTGAACGAGACTTATGTCGGCGCTGGAGACACCGGGGATGCGATTGCGCAGTTCTCCCGCGAGGTTCTGGCGATGGGGAACATTACGGAGCAGACTTCCCGTGGTGCGGAGCGGCTGGCGCAGGTCATCCGGCAAGACATTGACCGTGCGCTGGCGGATGCGAACCGTCGCTTGGACGATGCAGTCGGGAAGTTCAACGCCTACCGGGATTCGATTGCGGCGGGTATCCGGTCGGGTAACACGCTGGCGGATGCGACTCGGAATCAGGCTGCCGCTCAGGATGCTCTAGCACGCGCTCAGGAGGCTTACGAGCAGGCTGTCGCGTCCGAGGACGAAGACCGTATTGCGGACGCTGCGAAGGATCTGGCGGATGCTGAGGCGAACCAAAAGACGTTCCTAGAGTTCCTCGGTGTCGGGGTGACGACGGCCGAGGGGTTTGCCGCGCAGATTGACGCGCTCCGTGAGGCTGGTGCGTCGCTGGAGGTCGTCCAGCAGATTGCTGAGCTGGGTGCGCGGACGGGCGGCAGGGTTGCTGCGGAGCTGCTTGCTGGTGGCGCGGCGGCTATCGAGCAGGCGAACAACATGGTCGCGGCGGTGGAGAACGCTTCCCGGCGTGCCGGTATCGCGGCGGCCGAGCAGTTCTTCGGGGCTGGGGTGAACGCTGCGAAGGCGATGGTCCGAGGTATCGAGGCGACTATCCCTGAGCTTCAGGGTGTGCTGGATCGTATTGCGGATGCGATTGAGCGGGCGATGGGTACCCGTCCGAACGTGGACATTAGTGGAAAGCAGGGGCCGTTTATTCCGCAGGATTCGCCGGGTACTCCTTCTAGGGGCGGCACGTCTATCGGTGGAGTTCCTTGGAGTCCGTCGTGGGTCCGTGGCGGCGCGGAACAAATCGCAGCGATCCGGGCTGTGCCGCTGAGCGCGTTCGACAACTTCACCGTTCCCGGCCTTGCTGATGGTGGCCTTGTTATGCGGCCGACCCTTGCCATGATTGGTGAGGCAGGCCCAGAGGTTGCTATCCCGCTGGATCGTCTCGGCGGCATGGGCGCAACCATCAACGTCACGGTCACGTCTGCTGACCCGGAGGCGGTGGTCGAGGCGCTGCGCCGTTACACGCGCAATAACGGTGCGCTCGGTCAGGTGGTCACCCTGTGACAGTCGTCCGGGTGGAATACGGGAAGGCGGTCCTGTTTACGCTGGACTCCGCTGAGTTCGGTGTGCTCGACACGAACCTGCTTGGTGTGGGTGAGGTTCCGGTCGACGTGTCTGATCGGGTGGTCAGTCTGTCGGTGTCTCGTGGTCGGAGGGACGCGCTTGAGCCGACGCGTTCCGGTCAGGCTGCGGTGACGCTGCGGAACCTTGACGGGGAACTCGACCCGCTGAACACGGCGTCGGCCCTGTACCCCGGCGTCGAGCCCGCCCGCAGCCTGAACATCTGGGCCGACGACGTGCAGGTGTTCTCCGGAATCGTGGACGACATCGACCTTGCCTTCGACCCGTCCGGCGACGCGGTGGTTCAGGTGCAGGCGTCGGACCTGCTGTCGCGTCTGGCCCTTGCCGAGTTCCCTCCTGCTGGCCTTGCTGTCGGCGAGGAGGACTCCGGCACTCGCGTCTCGGACGTGCTTGCTAGTAACTCGGACTTTTGGGATGCGGGGACGGACATTGCGACGGGGGATTCGACGTTGGCGGCGGGGACGGCTACGGGGAATGTGGTGGAGTATCTGAACACGGTGGCCCGTAGTGAGGGTGGGGTGCTGTTCGTCGGCAGGGATGGCGACCTTGTCTTCCGTAACAGGCTGTTCGGAGTCACCGCGTCTCCGGTGGTGCTGTCGGATGGCGGGACGGCGGTGGCGTATGAGGCGCTGGTTCGTCAGACTTCGGGGGAGTCGCTGCGGACTGTGGCGTTCGGGACTCGGGACGGGTCGCGGCGGGAGCGGTCGTCGGCCCTCGGGTTGGAGCGGTTTGGGTTCCGTGCGTTGGACCTTGGGGAGTTGCTGCTCATTGACGATAATGACGTGGATGAGCGGCTGGACTTCGAGTTGACGTTGCGTGCGTCTCCGAAGCCGACTGTCCGTGAGGTTCGCGTATCGCAGGAACGGGCCACGAATACGGCGGTCCTCGGCCTTGACCTTGGCGACCCGGTCGAGGTCATCTTCACGCCACCGGGCGTCGCGCAGTTGACGGAGCCGGGGGTGGTGCTGAATGTCCGGCATGATTTCACGGTCGGTTCAGGATGGCGGACTACCGTTGGGATGCAGCCGCAGGTGCTGGACGGCTTCCTCATTCTCGGTTCAGGTAGACTCGACTTCGACGCGCTCGCGTTCTAACAGGAGCAGACCGTGGCAGGGTTCCGGAACTTT
>CAYTDU010000119.1:0-10772 GCA_964436395.1 uncultured Gemmatimonadaceae bacterium
TACTGCTGGAGTTTTGTGAGGGCGTCGGCGATGATACCCCGATAGTCGCAGGTGTTGTATGTCATCCCGCCCCCGACGAGCACCGTCTCGTTGTCGAACAGGGCCGGATCTCCGCGGGCCAGCAACATACACTCATCCTGCAGGAAGTCCACGGAGTCTGCTTCCAACGTGCTGCCTTCGCGTTCTACTAGAGCATTCCCAATCAGCTGGATCTCGCTGGTGGTGGCAAGCATTGTCAGGCTATCGGCCGCGTACCTCGTTACACCGTAGCCCTCGAGTTCGAGGAGCGCCTCCATTACGGAGTCGGTTGACGGCAGGCCTCGCGAAGGGGCAGAGGGCAACCCAAGTTGTGCGGCCAACGCGGTATCGATTGGCATCGCAAGGCTATCGCCCTGCATCGCGAGGCTATCCTGTTGCCGTTGCAGTGAGTCACCAGGAATACGCCGCGGAGGAGGATCTTGCGCCTCTACCGCGGTGCCTCCCAGGCAGACTAGCAGCACCAGGAGGCCAAACTCGATTAGGTGCTTGCAGCGCGTTTCTTCCACACCAAGCGTCCGACGAGAATCCCAACCTCGTAAAGCAATATTACAGGCAGCATCAGCATCATCATCGACATCACGTCCGGCGGAGTCAGCATTGCGGCAAGTATTGATGCAACCACCAATGCATAGGGACGCTGTTTGGCGAACGTTGCCGGATCGACGATACCGACCACCGACAAGAAGATCATCACTATCGGTACTTCGAACATCAAACCGAACGCAATGATCAACTGACTCGCAAATGCGAAGTACTCGCGGGCAGTGATGATGTATGCGAGATAGTCAGCCTGGAACTTCGTCAGGAGAATTCTGAGCGCCACCGGCAAGACCCAGAGGTATGCCATCAGTACGCCGGCGGCAAAAAGGCCGACTGCCCCAATCATAAACGGCGTGATGTAGCGCTTTTCGTGTTCGTAGAGAGCAGGCGAAAGGAAGCCCCACACGTGCCCTATCACGACCGGAGCGCCCAAGACCAAGCCGCCGATGAACGCGAGCTTGAGAGTTACCATGAACGCGTCCGTGGGCCTCGTTATGTGCAGCCGTCCCTCTGGCAAGTACGGTGCAATGGGCTCCTTTAAGAGGCCCATCACGTCGAAGTTCTGCACCAGAATGAAGCTGATTATCGTACCGACGACTATCGCGGCGAGGCTCCACAGGATGCGTCGCCGCAGTTCTTCCAGGTGATCGAGGAAGGGCATTTCGCCCTTTTTGTTCTTCTTGGTCATCGGCGTGCGCGGGCCGCGCTGTCGACTAAAAGTCCGGGTTTAGCTTGGCACGGGCTAATACCGCAGCGTCCGACTGCGGATACCCGCTAACGACACGTGTGTAGTACACCTGTGCCGCTTCCATGTCCCCATTCTGCTCGGCCAGCAATCCAAGGCGGTAGAGTGCAGTTGGGGCTCTCGGCGAGTTGGGATAGTTCTGCACCACCAATTCGTACGCGGCAACGGCGGAGTCGGGATTGAATCCCTCCCACGATTCCGCCAGGTGGAATTGCGCATCCTGCGCGCGTTCATGGTCTGGGTACTGACTCAACAGTTGTTGGAACGCGGTTCTGGCAGTTTGCGGACTGCCCCGGTTCAACAGACTGACAGCTACCTGATACACCTCGTCAACGCTGCTGGGCGTCGCAGCCTGCTCAGGTGCCGCACCGGTGGTGTCTGCACCACCTCCCGGATCGACATACATCGGCTGGCGTTCCCGCGCGTCCAGACGACCTTGTAGCTCGGACAGACGCTGCTGACTCTGCCCGGTCAACTCCTGGATCTGCATTAGCTGACGCTGGAGCTCGGTCATATCTGAGCGGATCGTTCCCCTAAACACGGCCAGCTGGCGGTCCTGCGCTTCGAGGGAATCGAGCACCTGGCGCTGGAGAGCCATAATTTGACCCAGGGTGTGGTCCAAGTAGTCGGCCCGCACCGAATCGGCACGGGCCATCTCAGACCTGAGCTCCAACACCTGCTGCTCAACACGACGAACATCGCCCTTGAGTGCGCACGCACTCAGGGCGACGCTCGCTACTGCTATGGCACTAAAGCGCCTCAATTCCCTGGACGAACAAGAGCGTCGCCGCCTCCGACAATCCTGAACTCGGCACGGCGATTCCTGGCCCAAGCTTCTTCGTTGTGACCGCTGTCGAGCGGTTGCTCCTCACCTCTCGAGCGCACACTGATGCGCGACTCGGCAATACCTCTGTCTGTGAGGAAGGCCCTGCTCGATACAGCGCGGCGGTTCCCGAGTGCCATGTTGTACTCGTCTGTTCCACGCTCGTCGCAGTGCCCCACGATTTCGAGCCTTAGATTCGGATTGGCCAGCAGGACCGCAAGCTTCTGCTCGAGGACTTCTGTATCCTCGCCATCGCGGATATTCGACCGGTTGAAGTCGAAGTGAACCATCCGGGATAGCATTTCACGCACGGCGTTGGTCTCTGCTCTGACTGCCGCCAGCGAGTCAGCCCGGCGCTGCCGCTCCGCCGCCAGTGCTGCTTCCTGAGCACGCCTGATGCTGTCGGCGCGTGCCTGCGCAGCTGCGATCGAATCGCGACGTGCTTGCTCGGCCGCAAGTGAATCTGGGTCTGGCCCCGGAGGTGGCGGAGGCGGACCACCGCCGCACGCAGAGGCGATGAGGATTACTAGCACTCCCACGGAGAGGGGTAGGGTGAGGCGCATTGTCACTCCAGTTTCATGGTTGGTTGGTCTGCATTACCGGAGCAGACCAGTTCGGCATTCTCGCTGCACCAACTCTAGCTAGCTGGCGCACACGTCCTGTCTCAGTATCAACGACCCAAAGTTGCTCAATGCCCGACCGGCTCGACTTGAAAGCGATGTGCCGGCTATCTGGGGCCCACGTTGGGTCCTCATTTCGTCCCGCGCTCGAAAGCTGCCGTACGTTGCGATTACCAATGTCCATCAGAAACAACTGATGCCTGCCCGCGACGTTGCGGTGGAACGCTAAGCTCAACCCATCGGGCGACCATGCGGGACTGTGCGATGCTCCCGTTACTCCATAGTCGAACGGTGCGAACAACTCCTGCTCTGTTCCGTCAGACGCCATGACGTATATCTGACTGGCACCCGACCGAGTGGATTCGAACGCTATCCGCCTTCCTTCCGGGCTAAACTCAGGTGATACGTTATCCGATAAACGACCTACCGTCAAGCGCTGTAAACAACAGTCCTGCGCTAGGTTATATGCAAAGAGGTCCGAACCTTCTGCCCAGCTTCGGGTAAAGGCCAAAATTCGCCCGTCGGGTGAGAACGCCGAGCTGTAGTTGAGATATTCATCAGTGGTCGGAACCATCGTTCGTTCGCCGGTCGAAAAATCGTAAACATAGATCGACCCCCAACCGTCTTCCGCCAGCGTAGTGTACGCCACTCGCCGGCCAAAGGGCCCCCACACCGGTGAGAACGCGGTTTCACCTGGTGGCGAGATCGCCAGCCGCCCCGCACCGTCGGAGTCAACGGAATAGACGCGTCCGCGGCTCACGTATACGATACGACTTGCAGCGTAGCCTTGCTCACCGGTGGCAGACCTGACAATTGCATCGGAAACCCGGTGGATTGCCATTCTAAATCCGGCAGAGTCGGGATCCATATCGTGGAGGCGTACAGTCGACCGTACTTCCTCACCACGGACCGCGTAAAGGTTCACCGTGAATGAAGAATCGACGTCGTCCAACACACTAACGGCGTAATCGGCCCCGAGAGCGGCGTACAAAGAGTAATTGACGAAAGGTTCCTCGAGCGAAGGACCCGACCCCGAGTCTGCACCCTCATCGATCGGTGAAGTCCTCACACCCAAAACAAGGCTATCGCCACCAGGCAGGAATATCATCTCAAAACGATCACTGAACTCGAGGTCCCTCTGGATGATCGTCCTGATAGAGTCGAACATCTCTACTCGCGGGCCGCCCAACACGAGCATACCCGGTCGCATGCCGGGCGTGTAGGTGATACCGAGCCTCACTCCCTGTTCTATCGGGGGGATGCTGTCTTGTGCCAACAACCCACCCGTTTCGGCGACGACCAGCAACGCGATCGTCGATGACAAGAACAGAGATTTTTGCAGAGAACTCATCGACGCTCCGATGGATCAAAGAAGAAACTGACTGGAAGTACACTCGACGCGAATCCCTCCGGCAAAGGACCGAACGCACCGGCGTTTGCGGCAGCCTCAATAGCGCCTTGAGCTTCCAGGTCAAAGCCGAAATTACCCGAACGCGTCACGAATCGAAAGTTCGAGACCGAACCGTCACTGTGTATGAAGAACTGCACTTCTGCACGGAGTGACACGTTTCCCGACGGTCGCTGCCATCTACGATGCACCTGGGCGACGATGTTTCTCAGATACTCCGGAAACGGAAATTCCACTCCGCTCGTGTTGACCGTTGCCGCATCCGAACCAGTGGACGGTTCAACATCCGGCGGCAGCGTATCGGGATTGGTTGGAGGCGCTGGTTCGGTCTCTTCCTGTACCTCGACAGGGACCGGATCTGGTTCCTGAGGGCGTTGCGGCTGAGGCTGAGTGGGTACTGTCTGCTCTGCCGGACGCTGCTCGACCTCGGGTCTGCGCCGTTGCGGGCGTTCGGGTGGGCGAGGAGCCGCAACGAGTTCTACCTTGTACACAGGCGGGAGCTGCGGCGGTGCTTCGCCTGGTGCGAGAATCAAGAAACCCAGGACGCTGTGCAGGAGCATACTCCCAACAAACGCGGGATTCGAGCCTCGCTTTCGCTCCACGCGTCGTTCGCTCTTACTCCACAACTGGGTCACCGACTGAAGTCCTCGGGCTCGAGCACTATACCAGCATTGTCGATCCCGGCTGCCTGGATTACTGCCAACACACGGACCACATCCCGGTATGGTGCACGCCCGTCGCCGCGGAGGTAAACTCCGCTCGGATCACTGGTGGAGACCAGGGCTTGGAATGCCCCTCTGAACTCCTCATAGGTCAACGACGTTTGATCGTCACCCACAAAGATGCCGCCTTCCCGATCGACAGTGATAATCAAACCCTCTCTCGGTTCAATCGGACGAGCTTCACCGCGCGGCAGTTGTACGTCCACGCCGCCCTGCATTATCGGTGCGGTAATCATGAATATGATGAGGAGTACAAACGCAACATCCACGAGCGAAGTGACGTTGATATCCGCCGCGAGTGGCAGCTCACCTCTAGCACGCAAACCACGAGTCGGCACGACTATACCCTTCCCTCTCGAGCCATCGCGCCAATAATCTCTTGCGCGAACCCCTCTAGTTCACCCGCGAATATTCCCAGGCGGTTTGCCAGAATGTTGTAGGCCATTACCGCAGGAATTGCCACGGCCAGGCCGAGAACCGTTGTAACCAGTGCTTCAGCAACACCGGGAGCGACCGCGGAGATGTTACCAGACCCCCCTGAGGCTATTCCAATGAACGCATCCATGACGCCAAGCACCGTCCCCAAGAGGCCGAGTAGTGGGCTCACCGACCCTATTGTGGCAAGCCAGGGTATCCATCGTGCCATTAGATCGCGTTCGGCCCCTATTTCCTTCGCCAACTGCATCCGGAGCACTTCGAGCTGCGTAGGGGTGAGAGTGACGAAGCCCGAACGATCTTCTTCCTGGAGTGCACCAGGACGTAGTTCTGAAAAGAAGTTGATGCCTTCCTTCAACAACCGTCCAAAAGGAGATGGTGGCAGCTTCATGACGGCGTGATATGCATCTTCGAGCCTGCTGGTGCGCTCCAATTCCTCGAAGAAGCGGTCACCGAGCTTGCGTATGCGCCTGAACTCCAGCCATTTGTAGAGAATCAGAAACCAAGTAACCAGCGAGAACAATACAAGAATCAACAGGACGATTTTCGTCGCCGTGCTCGATGTCGTAACCAGTTCCCAGGGACTGGTTGGAAGTGCCCCACCCACCTGTAAAATCATGCGGTGTTCTCCATACTCCTGTCGTAGATTCGCGAATGGCCGCCACCTAATCCTACCTCATGGGACCAATCCGGTTCCAATACAATACGCAACGCTGACCGGCCGAGACGTGTGGACGACGTCCATCTTGCCGATCGTCTCGCAAGACCTTTGCGTGTCTGCAAATGTTGGCTGATTTGTGCCGGGCCGGCAGCAGATGAAAGCGCTGTCATTTCCCCTAACACTAGGGCCGACGGGGCAAAGCCCATCGGCCCGTCATGACATTAATACGATGCCGGACAAACCACCTAGGCGCACGTCAGGAAGGCATCTTGCGCACCAAGCGCACTTCGGCGCCCGGGCCTGTCCCAAGGTCTAGTATGTTCACCAAAAGCCCCGATGCCGAGTGCTCTCGAACATGCACGATCTGAAGGAGCGATACCTGCTCCATTTCCGCGGTGACGGGCGTCTCTTCATCACCAATTGGTCGCAGCACCTCATAGATGTCACCGAGCGAGACTCCGTCCGACGCACCGAGATTGATGAAAACGACGTCTCTGTGGTTCGGAATGGGTGTGATATCGCGAGCTGCGATCACTTCGCCGATCATTCCGTTCTCTACCGGCACGGGAACGATGTTACCCGGGTCGTTGTAATGTTCGACGGGTAGCGCAAACTGTCCGTCCGAAATCCGGCCAAACTGAGTAACCACTTCGGCACGCACATTCGACCCGGCAACACTGGTTACCATGGCGAGACCCGTGGGCATTACTACCCATCCCCAGTCACGGACCTCGCGTGTCAAACTCGCCACGAGGAGAGAATCGCCTACCTGATACACGGCAGATGCCGGAGCGTGGACCTCGATCTCATTGAAGATGCGAGCAGACGAAGATGCCGTGAGATTGCCCAGCGTCGGAGTGCCGACGTTGCCGAGCACATCTGCCCAAGGCAGTTGCTCATCTTCGGTTAGGAAACCAGCCGCATAAAAGTCTCCCGGACGCAGCGAACGGTACCTGTACACATCCGATGTGCGCCTGGTGGCAAGCCCGCGTCCCGCATCTCTATTCCGGAGGAATACTGTTGGCGCAGTTTCCGTAGGCGGCGGCCGAGGAGCAACCGGAGGTGGAGCCTCCACCTCAGGCTCACCGCGGCGGACCTCTTCTTGGTCGATCACCTCCGGTTCCACTTCAATCAAACCGGGATCACCCTCAACTTCCGCGAGTGGCTCGAGCCTCAGCTCCTCACCTGGGAAAATCCAATGCGGATCTTCGACCACGAGGGTGTTCATGCGGTAGATTTGCGGCCAGAGATACGGATCTCCGAGGTACCGTGTCGCGAGATCCCACAATGTCTCTCCTCTCACCACCACGTGCACGGTCGGTGTTTGGAGTGTGCCCGCGGGTGGGGGAGTCTCCTGCGCCTGAATGGTGGCTGCCGGCCCTATCAGGCCGGCAGTACCCAAAGCGACGAGACTAGAAAGGAAGGTCGTCGTCTTCCTCATCGAGAGCCTCCGGGAAGTCGTCGTACGACTCGGTAGCGGTCGAAGCAGGAGCCCTTGCCGCCTCATCCATGCCTCCAGCTCCACCCCGTTGACCGAGCAAGATCACTTCGCGGGCGTTGATCTCAGTTGAGTACCGAGTGTTTCCATCGCGGTCTTCCCAGGTGCGATACTCGATGCGCCCCTCAACATAGATCTTATCACCCTTCTTCATGTACTTTTCGGCCAGATCAGCCAAACCTGTAGCGCGGTTGTTCCAAAGGACAACTCTGTGCCACTCAGTTTTCTCCTGGCGCTCACCATCCTTGCTGTTCCACTGCCTACTAGTAGCTAATGACAGTGTCGCAACACGGGTCCCTGCGGTGGTGCTCCGAACCTCCGGCTCCGCGCCGAGGTTTCCGATCAGCATCACCTTGTTCAGACTTCGACTCAAAATAACCTCCGTTTTTTACCGGGGTGGGGCCCGGACGGCGCCAAACTATAGGGGCTTTAAGTTCTTTTGTCAACCGAAGATACGCGTTTTGGAGCATAAAAATGCGCGCCCATATTGAGGCTCGAATTCCTCCAGATTGGCGATCCGAATCACTGCCCCATCCAGCGCCAACAAGTCTATCAGAGCCGAGGCTTTGGGTACCAAATCCGGCGGCCCGACCGGCTCGCAACCGGCCCAATCCCTGGCAGTCTCGCGATATAGGAGAGCGCCATCTCCCACCACAACTGCCGGTTTGACTGCAGAACGCTGTCGCAGCGATTCCACGGTGCCTATCGTAGGCGCCAAGTCGGTAATCACCGATTCGGCTTTGAAACTGTATACCGCCCCAAAAACGTCACCGCGAAGAGCGTCGTACAAGGCCGCTACCGCACCATCGCCCGCTTTTCGCGCTACGAAAGCCAAACCGAGCATCGAAGGTGCTGTGAATAACTCCAGTGATGGAAGTTCTCGCAAAATACCCCTCGCAGTAGCAAAACCGATGCGGAGCCCAGTAAAACTACCCGGCCCATCGGCTACGACGATGTGCGACAGATCACTAAAGCCACAGCCGGTGCTGCCGAGTGCGGCAACGATCGAGGGCATCAGCTCAGATGCGTGACGGCGTTGCGTGAATTCAAGCTCCGCGGCCACGTTGCCGGGTTCCCCCACTGCCACACTCCCGAAGTCGGTGGCAGTGTCGATAGCTAGCACCAAACTCACAACACACGCTCCAGCTGTCGTACGTTGGGATCGCCTGTGTGGGAAAACGAGAGAGAGATGTCCGCTGGTGGGGCAAGGTGCCCAGCGCGTTCAGGCCACTCGATGAGTACCAAAAAGGCAGACCGGAGAATCCCTGGGAAGTCGAGGTCCAGCGCTTCATCAACACTTTTCAGCCGATAGCAGTCGGCGTGGTATATCACACCGCTCGGGCATTCATACTCATTCACCAACGAGAACGTTGGGCTGCTCGCTCGGTCTGCGCCGGCTACTTCTGCAAGAGCTTGAACAAAGGTCGTCTTTCCGCTGCCCAACTCTCCGGTGAGCCAGACGACCGCGCCGCGAGGCAACTCGTGCCAGAGCTCACGTGCTTCGGCAGCCACTTCCTCTAGCGCAATGGCCCGGCTGTCGCCTGGTTTCATGTTAGCGACGCCGTTTCCTCGGCCGGAATTTCCGGAAGCTCGGGTTCTCCGCCGAGTCGGGATCTCCTTCCGCCTTGAGCTCGAAAATCTGATCGCGGAGCTGCGCCGCTGTCTCGTAATCCAACTCGGCCGCAGCCTCCTTCATCTGCTTCTCGAGAACCGAAATGAGGCTTTCCCGATCTAGCGGACGCAACGTTTCCCGAGGATCGGGCTTCGTCTCCGAGACGGCCCGCGCATCCGCGACTCGAGTGACAAACCGCACCTGGTCCACAGATTTTCGTATCGACTGCGGTGTGATCCCAAAATCCAAGTTATGCTGCAACTGGATGCCTCTGCGTCTATCCATCTCATCGAGCGCACGGCGCATCGATCCGGTAATGCGGTCGGCATACAGTATTGCCCGCCCAGTCACGTTGCGCGCTGCACGTCCAACTGTCTGAATCAGCGAACGCTCTGACCTCAGGAATCCCTCTTGGTCGGCGTCGAGTATCGCCACTAATGCCACTTCCGGCAGGTCCAAGCCCTCGCGGAGGAGGTTGATGCCCACCAACACATCGAACTCCCCCAACCTGAGTCCTCGGACGATCTCCATTCGTTCGATCGTGCCGATGTCGGAATGCATGTACCGGACTCGGACACCAGTTTGGAGAAGGTAGTCGGTGAGGTCTTCCGCCATCCGCTTCGTGAGGGTGGTGACCAGGACTCGCTCGCCGGACGCTTCACAGCGACGAATCTCATTCAAGAGATCGTCAACCTGGCCTTTCACCGGGCGGACATCTACTTGAGGGTCTACTAGACCTGTTGGGCGGATGATCTGCTCGACGACAACTCCACCCGCCCTCTCGAGCTCGAAATCTCCCGGTGTGGCAGAAACGCACAGGACTGTCGGGGCAAGGTCCAAGAACTCGTTGAAGTTGAGCGGGCGGTTGTCCAGTGCGGATGGGAGTCTGAATCCGAAATCCACCAGCGTGCTCTTGCGCGAGCGATCCCCTTCGTACATCCCGCCAATCTGCGGCACAGTCACATGCGACTCATCTATGATCACCAGGTAATCGTCTGGAAAGAAATCCAGGAGACAAGCGGGGCGCTCGCCTGGCCGCCTACCGGTCAGGTGTCTGCTGTAATTCTCAACTCCGGAACACGTACCGATCTCCAGCAGCATGTCGACATCGAACAGAGTCCTCGATTCGAGACGTTGGGCTTCGAGCAGCTTGTGTTCCGCACGCAACACCGAGAGCCGCTCCTCGAGCTCCTCCCGAATAGCCACTACTGCCTTTTCAACTGCCGGGCGGTTGATGACGAAGTGTGTGGCCGGATAGACCGCACATCTTTCGAGCGGCGTAATGATGTTGCCCGTCAATGGGTCCACCTTGGAGACACGTTCTATTGTGTCACCCCACAGCTCAACTCTGACTGCCTGCTCCTCGTACGCCGGGAAGATCTCCACTGTGTCTCCCCGCACTCTGAACCGACCTCGTTCCAACACGGCATCGTTTCGCCTATACTGGATTTTCACCAGATCTTCCAGAATATCGTCCCGAGGACGCTCTTCGCCGGTGTGGAGCATCACCATTTGCTTGCGATACTCCACCGGATCTCCCAGGCCGTATATGGCACTTACCGTCGCCACGATGACGACGTCCTCACGCTCGACCAGGCTGGAGGTGGCTCGCAGGCGCAGCATGTCGATGTCTTCGTTGATCGAAGCATCTTTCTCTATGTAGGTGTCC
>CAYTDU010000120.1:0-10760 GCA_964436395.1 uncultured Gemmatimonadaceae bacterium
TCTGGACTAGGATGCACCCCCAAGTACTGCGCGAGAAGCAGAAGCTTGATAGCCTGTTCGGCTGCTTCTCACAGCTTACGGAGAGTGATGAGATCAGAGCCCACTGGGCACGATACCTATGTGTGCTAGTATGTGGTTTCGTGGAGAGATCGATTCACGTCATCCTCTACTCATATGCCAGCAGCAAGAGCCACCCGAATGTTGCGTGTTACGTGGCGACACAGACCAAGCGTCTGACCAATCTCAATCAACAGAAGATCGTTGACTTGCTAGGATGTTTCAATTCTGAGTGGCGTTCGCGTGCTGAAACTGCGATGACAGATCGGCAGAAGGACGCAATAGACAGTGTTGTGGCAAACCGGCACAACGTAGTTCATGGTCGCTCCGTTGGAATCAGCCCCATCAGGATCCAATCATACTACAAGGATGTTTTAGATGTGGTCGCGCTACTTGAAGATCTATGCTTACGTCACCAAGACTAGACGGTTCGCAATTCCTGGAAAATGTTGGAGTTGGATCTTGTAATCTAGTACCAAGTTCTAGCTGATCAGGCCGATTCCGCTGTCGAGGGTTGAGGGATGCATGCTCTATCTCGTAGCTGTTTAACCTACAGCTAAGAAGCATGGGAATTGCAACGCAACTCCTGTCTCAATGGCTTCTTGTGCTACGGTGAATCTGAGACACAATACTGCTTTCGTACCTTAGTGAAGAACAAACCCCATCCCATACTTCACTGGAAATCAGGTGACACAATTCTCATTTCATACCGTAAGAAACAACGACCCATCCAACGGGGCAAGCAGCCCAGTCTGCCAAACAGGGACTGAATTGACACAGCCCTTCCTAATGTGCCACGCTGCTGAGGATATTTCGTTGTAGTATTCCCGCGAGAACGGGATAAACCGGGAAAGGAGGAAAAGATGAGCGAGGTGTTCATCACTATTGGTAGCGGGTTGGCGATTGTTTTGGGGCTGGTGCATTTGGCGTCGACGAAGGCGGCGTTGCGAGGCGCAAAGGACCTGTCATCGGATGACTTCCGCATGATCGTCATGCAGTGGCTCGGCTTGGGGTACTTGCTCCTCTTTCTGGGAGGGGTGCCGTTGGCGCTGGTGCGGTTCGGAGCGTTTGCCGGGACGTGCGCGGATGTCGTTGGCATCTCCACTCTGGTGTTGACGGCAATCTTGGCGGTGACGGCGTTTGTGGCCTATCGGCCGACGAAGGTCGCGATAGGCAGGGTCGTGCCGTACATCTTCCTGGTCATTGCCCTGTTCTTCGCCCTGGGAACGTTTCTCTAATCTCGCAGTGTTATGATCTGACGGCCGCTTTTGGCGCGGCTTCGCGTCAATCCAGGTTGAGAATTCGCGCCAGATCGTGTTTCTCGGTTTCGAACCCGAGGAGGGCCAACACGACTTCAGAAACGCTCTCGTCTACAGCGCTTTGCAGGGAGGACGCCAGCCACGCATTCATACTGGTGTAGGCGTCGTAAAGGTCGTGGGCGGAGACGTAGGGAGGAAAGCCCCACTCCACGTCGGGAAGCGCGTCGATCAGCTCGCTCTTTGTTTCGTGGATGTCCTGCGCCGCGGCATGCAGAGTCAGTGTTCCGAATACCTGATACGCCTCGTCACTGTAGATCGCGACGGCTTGGAGTTGAGCCTGTTGGAGGAGATCGATGAGGGTATCGCAGGTTTCAATGGCTTTCTCCGAGCCGCCGTTGTCGCGGATGAACCGTTTCATGGTGCGCGCCTCGTGCTGGGCTTCCCGTAGTGCGGAAACGGCCTTCTGCCAGTTTTCCAGCGAGGTGTCCATCTCGGAGACGGCTTGTTCCACGTTGTTGTCGATCAGCGTGAGGGTGTCCATCCAGTAGGTCATGGCGTAGCCGAGCAGGCTGGGCAGGGTGAGGAATAGATCGTGCTTGCCGCCGATGAGATTGATAAGATCACTTGCCAGCTTCTCGTACAGCCCTTCTTCGGTCAGCTTGTCGATGATCCGGCTGACCTCCTGGTTCAGCTCGTCCAACGCGGTCTTCGTTGCGCTGGTATCGATGATTCGAATGACGATCTCCTGTGTACCCTCCTCGGCCGCGGCTGTCAGGGCGACTGCCACGAGCAGTCCGAAGGCGAGGATGGCGATACAGAAACGTCTGCGTTGCATCTTCTATGCACCTCCTTTTTTCAAACGCGTTACCCGCTGGACCATCCTACCACGAGTAGCACATTGAGACCGTGCGTCAGATCCACGTCACAACATCCGTCAGGTGCCAGATCCTTGACAAACTCGAAGACGTAGACTTTTCTGTCGGGATTGTAGTTGCCGGCACCGTGAGCGTTGACCTGTCCGGAGAGGCTGGCGTCGGTCACAAAATCGTAGGGGCCACGATAGGTAAAGTCGGCTTCGAGGAGCTTTCCCTCCCTCGCTGCCACCATTGTCATGTCGTCTCCCTGAGCGTACAGCCGGCCGTCTCCGTTGTCGAAGACGATGAATCCGTCGATCACGCCGGGCAACTTTCTTCCGGTCTCGATGATCAGGGCGAGGTAGAGTCGCGCGCCGTCGTGCTTGAGAAGTGCGGTGGCGGTGTAGGATCCGAGGACCAACGGCTGGCGCGCTGCGTCGTCCCACTCGGGGCCGATGCGGCCGTCGAGGTCGCGCGTTTCGATCGAGGCTCCGGCTCCAACCGGAGCGCAGAGGGAGCTTTCCTCGGCCGCCAGTGGCAGAGCGGAGACGAGCGAAATCGCGAGCAGGATGCTAAAACTGGTGATCCAGCGAATGCTCGACATAACGATTACCCCTTGCGCAGAGGTCATTGCCTATACGTGGAGTGGTGCGACCACAAGACGAAGCGACATTTGCGGCAAGTCTCGGCGAGGTTTGCGCAATCCATTATAGCGATCTCTCGGCGGATGAGAAAAAAGGGTGCGTGGCTGAAACCTGGGAATGCAATGCCTCGTTTATCCTTCGGGAAAGGAAGTACAAGGTATCCGAACGACCGAGAGGCTGGCCCCCTCACCCGGAGACAAGAGGGCCAGGCACATGGAGGTGATGTAGGCTATACCTGCATCGTACAAGGAGGGTACAAAAGCTCTCGTATATCTTTCCTCCTGCCTATAACCTACCACATGATTATGAAGCTGATGTGTGCAGCATGTGTGTGCACGATGAAGCCGTGTACTTAGGGAAGAAAAGCTGCTTCCATTTTCCCCAGGTTGAAGGAGGCGACGAACCGCCTACCTCTAGCGGCACGCGTCGCAATCCGATACGATGTCGAGGAGGGTGGATCATTGTGAAGCGATTACAGAGTGCCTCTACAACAGCCGTTGCAGCGTGGTACCGCGAAGACGGGGCACGATTTCTTTCCGGACTCGGTATTCGTTCCGGAGACCGGGTCCTTGACTTCGGCTGCGGAATGGGCGGGTACGCGATCCCGCTGGCACAGGTGGTCGAAATGGATGGGAAGGTCATCGCTGTCGACAAGAACTCTACCCATCTCGAAGCGCTTCGCGCCCGTCTGGCCGAGGAGCCTGATGGAAACGTTGTCGAGGTCCATCTTACCGATGGCGATGTGGCACTTGCTTGGATCGCAGACTGCTTTCTGAATGCGGTGTTGCTGTTCGATGTGCTGCAGTTTGTCTTTGACTGGGACGGCCTTTTCTCCACTCTTCGCCGTCTGTTAAAGCGTAAGGGGCTTGTGTTGATCAACCCCACCCACTTGTCCCATCCCGGTGAGGTTGACGTGAAGCGGCTGACAGAGCGGATGAAGGACCACGGTTTCGTTCTTGAGAGGACCAGGCGTGCCCTGGTGATGCATCACGATTTCCTGAACGAAGAGGAAATCCTCGTCTTTCGCGCGGCACATGGGCTGCTGGCATAAGAGACCATGATGAGGAAGCTGGTTTGCTAGAGCAGGGTCCCATCGGCCAAACGCGAAGATCTCCAAGCCGTTCTGGAAGTGCTCAATGTCACGAATAAAGCATTTCATCGGGCGATCGTCCTGCCGGGGACGTTCCACGAGCCTTACCTGACTTCCGATGCGCTGGCAGACGAGTTTACGCACAAGGAGTTCTATCTCTGCGAACTGGAAGGATAGCCAGTTGGAGTAGCCGCGTTCGAGTCGAGAGATCGCGGCGTTGGCGTCCGAGGAACCTCCTCCTACTCGAAGAGACCGGGTTGCTCAACCCTTGGTGCGAGGGACGGCTTCACGGAGGTCGCTATTCCGTGTTGTTTGCACAGCGCGTGGAAACGCCGGCTGAGCGTGTCTGCGCGTGGCGACGGGCAGTTGTAGTTCTCGCCGAAGGTTTCGATGTAGCGGTTTTTCAACCCGGGAAATAGCTCATCGAGTCTTTCGTAGAAGTACGCCCGCTGGCGATCGCGCATGCTCATCCCGAACCACGGCACGATCGCTTGTACCCCGCATCGGTTGGCTTCCTCCGCGATCGCGAAGACGTTTTCCTCTGTGTCCTCGATGAACGGCAAGCTCGGCATGAGGGCGATCCGCGTTTCGATCCCCGCATCGGAAAGCTCCTTCAGGGCTCGAAAGCGCGCTGAAGATGGCGGTGCGCCCGGTTCAACGATTTCCGATAGCTCGTCGTCGATCGTTGTGATGGTGAGGGAGACTGCGGCGGTGTGGTACCGGGAGATCTTCTTCAGGATCGGGACGTCGCGCAGAACAAGATCGCTCTTGGTGACGACGTGCACGCCGAATCCGTAATCGGCGATTGCTTCGAGGGCGCGCTTCGTGAGTTTCACCTTCTCCTCGATTGGCATGTAGGCGTCGTGCATCGACCCGGTGCCAATGATCCCCTTTTTCCGCTTGCGCGAAAGTTCATCGCGGAGCAGGTCGATCGCGTTGGTCTTGATCAGCACCTCGCCGTCGAAGTCCTCGATCCCGTAGCACAGGCTGCGCGAGTCGCAGTAGATGCAGTGGTGTTGGCACCCGCGATAAAGGTTCATTCCGTAGTCGAGGCCGAAGTAGGTATCGATTCCCGAAACGCGGGAGACGATCGTCTTGGCGCGAATCTCTCGGATCATGTTCCTTCAAGTGTACTGCAGCAAGCCCACGGTAGAGCTCTTTTGGAATCTCCAATTTATTGCGCGTCGTCTGTAGCAAAGACGTCCCAGTATGTATCGCAGTAGTCCCAGAAGTCGCTGTGGGAGAGATCTCGGGCGCACTGCTTTCCGACCCACAGGTCGTACTTTGAAGACGGCGGGGCCGCGTTGTGTTTGGCGACGTCATTCAGGATCCTCAGGAACGCCTCACAGCGATTGTCGCGATAGCGATCGACCGTCGATTCCCACTTGCTACGAGAGGAGAGGGCGTCGCGGTGCCACTGCGCGAGAAATGCCGTGCATTCGCAGAGGTAATCAGGGGTTGTGCTGCTGAACAGGTATTCCGCCGGGTGGTTGAGTCCGTTGATCGTCGCGGCGTTTTTCGCCTTCGCGATGCCGAAGGCGCGATTGAGGGCGACGTAGTAGCGCCTCATCTCGACACTCAGAACGGCAAGTGGATCCTGGGATTCCTCGGAGAACAGGAGCTCATTGAGTGTATCGACAACGCTGCTCGTCCATTCGCCCCCGACATCGCCGGGATTGGGGTCGCTAGTAGGATCGAGGTCGTTGTACGCGATCTCGTCGCTGCCCGATGCGGTCCACACCCGCATGATGTTGCTGTGCGCGGCAAGTTCGGGACTGAAGCTGCCGCCGTAGCCGGAGTCGATGTACACGTAGATACGGCTCGGCACGTAGACATTGCCGGGGGTGGAGAGGATCCTCGCCAGCTCGGAGGCCGACAGGCGCTTTCCCCCGATCCACAGCGCTCCGGGAGATGCGTGGCAGGTGACGTAGACGTACAGTCGCTCGCAGCACGTGTAGAGCTGAAGCTCGGTGAACAGCTTGACGATGAACGTCTCCACCGCCTGCGGAGAGGCCTCTCCCGGTCCGAGTGTGGTAAGTTTCATCCCGATGGAGTTGAAAGCCCTGCACATCCCCTGTGCGTCGGCCTTGAGATACTCCTCGCCGGGCTGACCGGGCGCCCACCCGTTGACAACCAGCGCCCAGTCGAAGTAGTCGGCGCGCGGCGCTGCGGTGTCACAGGCAGCGTCTATCAAAGTGCCCTCACCGCTTTTGGGCGGTGTGAGCTGGGCGGCGACCCAGTTGCGCTTGTCCCAGTAGGTTTCCGATTCCATCCACAAGGAATCCCCGTTCAGAACGGGCCACCATTGCTCGTCGTGGGTGACATACGTGCTGTCGGACGCGTCGACGAGGACGAAGGTTGTTGGATGGCTGTACCTCGCGTACGGCTCCCGATCGATCCAGAAGAACCACACCGGCACGTCGATGGTGTAGGGGACTAGGTGCGGAAGGCTCGTCACCTCTGCAGGGATGGGATCCGGCGCGTACGGCGACAACTCGGCACTCGGTGTAAGCAAAACAGGATGCGAGAAGGCGACGAAGTCTCCGGCAATCGCCAGCCCCGGCAGGATCTCCTCTCGGAACAGCCGGATCGCTTCAGTACGGTCTATCTGCATAGAGGTTTCCTCAACAGCCAAAACGGCAATTGGCAGCAGAAGACAGACACTCAATGCCACGGCCGACGAACAGCGAATGCATTTCAGTGGTGACCACCTCTATCTCTTCTGGGAGAATGGCAAGCCTAGCGCGGTGTAGAGTGCGTGTCAACCCGTGCGGTTCAGAGGAGAGTGAAATGAAACCACCGGATCACGTTGCATTATGATTGCGGTGGCGCCGCCCGCCTCTCCGCACCGGAAATCGCTCCCACCGGCTGAAGATTTCCCAGAACGCGGCGGCATATTCTTCCGCGTGTTCCGGATTGGCCTCAATGGCTTGGAGGATGTCCCTCGCGCAGTGCCTGATGGTCGCGCTGACATAGTGACTGTTGTTGTAGATGTTCAGTTCGCCGATGAGGAACTCGAGCCGCTTGCTGCCGTAGCGGGATTTCTTTCGGGGCGCCTGCGAGGCTGTGGTAGTTCTGCGGTGTGTTCAGGCCGTATATCGCTGCGGCATCCTTTTCCACCGCGTTTTCGTATCCCCTGTTCAGGAGAACGAACTTCATCGGGAGACCCTGCTGCTCAGCCGGAGCCGCTACGGACTGCTGGAAATTGCTCGGCTGCAGCAGTTCTTGGAGATCTTCCTTGCAGCCGCTTTGTAGCGCTGTCCAGTTGGGTAGTCGCATCAATGGATTGCTGCCGCCGTGAGTAAATGATCGCTTTCGCAGTCGCGGTGTATCCACTACCAGCTCGCCGCGTTCTCATCCGCCTGTGTTGGGTGTGTCTACAGCTGCGCCAACAACCGCAACTGCTTAGGCGTATTCAGATTGACAAACGAGGCAAACTCCGGATCGAAGCGTCGGATGTCCGGTTCCGACACCTCTGTCAGGCAAAGGCGGTCGTAGATCTCCGTGATCTTGAGCTCACCCCGACTGAGGCTCTTCTCAATGATTGGAATCGCAGTCCAACGATAGACGGCGCAGAGCGGCTCGTAGTATCCCTTCACAACTGGGACCACGATGTCGGCCTCGTGGGCACGAGAAAGCAGATGCTGCACCAGCTCGGGCTTGACAAACGGTAGGTCGCAGGCAAGAACAAAAGCGAGATCGGTGTTGGCGGCACGCAGGCCACTGTAGACTCCGACAAGCGGACACTGTTCCGGGCGGATGTCTTCCACGATACGAATATCTGGTCTCGAAAGAGTGAGGTTGCGTCCAACTACAAGGGTCTCCGCAAACATAGGGGAGAGCTGCTCGATGAGGGAGTCGATCAGGGTTCCGTTCGGAGTTGGCAATAGATGCTTGGGTCGGCCCATCCGGCTCGACGCGCCTCCTGCGAGAATGATCAGAGTCGCCTCTTGCTTCATTGAAGCCTCTTGTCCTGCTCTGTGTGGATGTGTAACCGCTCCCAAACCTCTTGCGTAGCCAAGCCGAAGCGATTATAACCGTAGCAGTCCGTTGCAGACGACTGGGCGAGGTGAGCCGTGGCAAACAAGCAGTGGCGCGAGTCGCTACACCCGCGAATAGAGCAGACACGCCGTGAGTTATCCAAGATTGATCCGGCTGTGCTTGCGCACCGTGGTGGCCTCTCCGTTGGCGAAACAGGGCTCGATATCGCCCTCTTTGGAAGGGTGTACGTGATTCGCGTACCCGAGTTTGTGGCTACCGATCCGTCGACGGGGGAAGACTGTCCGGAGGAACTCCAGATTCTGCTGCTCGACTATTTGGAAAACGGGGACGGCACTCAACCGACCGGTCGCTGGGTCGGCTTTCAGGAACTGCGGAACGGCAGCTTCTACCGACGCGCCTTCCAAGGCTATTCGGGCGATCAGCTCGTTCGAGACCTCGATGGCGATGTCGGCGTCTTCAGGCGGGCTGCGGAAAAGATGGGTGGAGAGTCTTTGGAGCTTGGGGATGCTGCCTATGCCTTCCGCGTCCTGCCACAGATGCCGCTGGCCGTGGTGTGGTGGGCGGGCGATGAGGAGTTCCCGGCAGAGGCGTCCGTGTTGTTCGATGAAACAGCGGGTCGCTATCTTCCCACCGACGGCCTGGCCGTCCTCGGCCGGATGTTGTGCCGCAAGCTGGCGAAGTCAGGACGGGAGACGTGAAGCTTGCTGTAGCCGGCAAGGGCGGCGTGGGGAAGACCACTCTCGTGGCGCTGCTTGCCCGCGAGGCCGTGGCCCGAGGCTACCGGGTGATCGCTGTCGACGCCGATCCCGATGCCAATCTGGCGATGACCCTGGGGATCGATCGGCCGATCGTCACCCTGGCTGAGGAGCGCGAGTTAATCAAAGAGAGAGTGGGAGAAGATGGGTTCGTCAAACTCAATCCCACCGTGGATGACATTCCGGATCGATATGCAGTCGAGCAGGGCGGCGTTCGTCTCCTGGTGTTGGGAGGAATTCGCCAGGGCGGCGGTGGGTGTGCCTGTCCGGCCAATACGCTCCTTGCGTCCCTGCTTCGACACCTGTTCCTCCGAGCAGGCGAGGTAGTCATCGTGGACATGGAGGCCGGCATCGAGCATTTGGGACGCGGGACGGTGCGAGGAGTCGACGCGCTCCTCGTTGTTGTGGAGGCCGACCGCCGCACCTTGGAAACGGCTGGCAGAATCGTCGGCCTGGCTCGCGAGATAGGACTGAGCCGGATCTTGGCCGTGGGCAACAAACTCCGTACGCCCGAAGAGGAGAACGCTATCCGGGCAGGGCTCCCGGAAGGAGTTCCGTTGCTCGGCGTCCTTCCTTACCAAGAAAACCTTCGGACAATCGGACTTTCGGTAGCCCTCCCGCAAGGTCCTCCTCCAGCAGCTGTTCAGGGACTCTTTGCGCTCTTGGAAGGGCAGATCGCTACAGCTGCCCCATGAGTGTGTAGAGCAAATCGGCGGTCTGGAAGAAGCATCCCCGTTGACCACTGTACTTGCCAAGGCCCACGTTAGGGGCTATATTTCTCTTGGCATATGACAACCGGCGTGTTGGCGTATGACTACCGGTAGATTTGAGTGTACGGATGTTTGTTAGAACGGTATTTTCTTCCAGGAGGTAACAGAATATGTCACGGATCATCGCGACGGCGGCCATCCGCGGGGCCCACGGCTACGTTCAACAGGCGAAACAGCAACTCACTGAGGCAATTGAAGCATTCGGCCCGGACAAAGAGATCGAGTTTCCCAACACCGCGTACTTCCTGCCCCTGATCCTGGCTCTCACAGGACGGGAAGTGAAAACTCTCGCCGACGCCGAGAAATCTCTGGAACAAGCCGAGTCTCTTCTCCCGCCGGTTCCGACTGGCCAGATGTGGCTGCCCTACCTCGGCCATGCCCTCGATGCAGGGGTTGCCACCCTAATTGCCGAGGAGATCATCGAGGTCCTCAAATACGTCAACGGGCTCGAGCCAGAGGAACCATGGCTTGGATTCACCGACGATACCATCCTGAGAAGTCAAGGGATCAAGCTCGTTGATGGCCGCATGCCAGGCTTTGCCGCCTGTGTGGGTGCGCTTCCGACCAACGAAGAGGCCGTGGAACTGGCTCGCTCCCTCCAAGAGCGCAGCATCCTTGTGTTTATGGCCTCAAGCTCCGATGGCAAGTCGATGGCCGAACAGCTGGCCGAAGAGGGTGTGGAGATGAGCTGGGACACTTTTCTCGTGCCGTACGGAAAGGATACATCCGCTGCAGTACACGCCCTGAACTTTGCTGCCAGGTCAGCGATGACATTCGGCGGAGTCAAACCAGGAGACGTCACTGCCGCCAGGAAGATCCTGCTTTATAACAAAGAGCGCGTCCACGCCTTCGTTCTTGCTTTGGGAGCGGACCTCGATGCCAAAGAGGGCGACGGTCAGCTTCTTACCGATGAGAAATACGCCACCGCCGCCGGTGCGATCAACTTCGGCTTTCCTGTCATCTCCGACGTGGAGATTCCGCAGATCCTGCCACGAGGGATTTGCACCTACGAACACGTCGTCTCCGGCATCCCGCGTGACGTCATCCTGAACAAGGCCGTCGAGGTTCGCGGACTGAAGATCACGGTGAGCGAAATCCCCATTCCCGTTCCCTACGGCGCCGGTTTTGAAGGGGAACGTGTGCGCAAGGAGCAGATGTACTGCCAGTTCGGTGGCAAGTACACCGAGGCGTTTGAACTGGTGCGCGGGCGACCGATGGGGGAGGTGGAAGACGGCAAGATCGAGGTGATCGGCCCGGACATCGACGAGATCGAAGAGGGAGGCGCGCTTCCCCTCGGAGTGATCGTGGAGGTTGCCGGCAGGGACTTCA
>CAYTDU010000121.1:0-10757 GCA_964436395.1 uncultured Gemmatimonadaceae bacterium
AGAGATTTTCTTTCTTGCCGGGGCAGTTTGTTATGGTGGAGGTCCCGGGCTACGGCGAGATCCCAATTTCCATCTCGGGATCCGCCACCCAGCGGGGAATGTTGGAACTCTGCATTCGAAGAGCGGGATTGGTTACCGGCGTCTTGCACAGGACGCAGCCCAGGTCTCTGGTGGGTATTCGCGGTCCTTTCGGTACACACTTCCCGCTCGAACGCATGAAGGGCAACAACGTCCTGCTGATTGCCGGCGGCCTGGGTTTGGCGCCCCTGCGGTCCGCGATCTTCAGTGTCACGGAGAACCGTGCAGACTACGAACGTGTGCACATCCTCTACGGTACCAGCAGTCCGAACAATCTCCTGTTTGACTATCAGTACGAGCAATGGCGGCGCGTTGACGGAGTGGAACTGTCGATCATAGTTGACCGGGGCGACGAGTCGTGGCAGGGACCTGTTGGTAGAATTACCGACCTCTTGCCGGGTGTCGGTGACGTCTCACTAGACACGTACGCGGTAGTGTGCGGCCCGCCGGTGATGTTCAAGTTTGTCTGCAATTGGCTCAGCGAGCAGGGGATGCCGATGCAGCGCATGTTCGTATCACTGGAGCGGCGGATGCACTGTGGCATGGGCAAGTGTTGCAGGTGTAATGTCGGCTCGACATACACCTGTATTTCCGGGCCCGTGTTCGACTATTGGACGGTCATGAACCTCAAGGAAGCGATCTAGGCGCCATGAAGTATCTCGGTATTGAGCCAAAGAAACCGCGGGTTGCCGTGTTCGATTTCACCTCGTGTGAGGGGTGTGAACTGCAGTTGGCCAACAAAGAGGAGACTCTCGTCGAGTTTCTCGAATGTATTGAGATAGTCGACTTCCGCGAGATCTCGTCAGACCGGGGTGAGGAATACGATATCGCGATGATAGAAGGCTCGATCACGCGCAGTGACGAAATCGACCGGCTGTTGAAGATCCGTGAGAGGGCGACAGCTTTGGTCGCGCTTGGTTCCTGTGCCTGTTTTGGAGGCGTTAACAAGCTGAAGAACGCCTTCAACCTCAACGACGCAAACCGCGAGGTATACGGTTCTCTGACCAAAGAAACACTGCCTGCGCGTGCAGTGCATGAGGTGGTGAAGGTCGATCTGAAGATTCCCGGGTGTCCAGTGAGCAAAGAAGAGGTCGAGCGCGTCATTCAACACTTGGTTTGGGATGTCCCGTATAGCTTCCCGGCATATCCGGTATGCGCTGAGTGCAAACAGCGCTTTACCGTCTGTGTATGCGACCTCGATTGTGCTGAGGCCGGTTCTGAGGGTAAAGGACAGCTGTGCTTGGGGCCGATCACACGGGGCGGGTGTAATGCTCCGTGTCCTGCGGGAGGCCTGGGATGTTGGGGATGCAGGGGGCCGGCCGAGGATGCGAACATTGAGTCTTTCTTGGCCATCGCAAAGGAAAAGGGCTTCAGCGATCGCGAGATCGCGGAGCGGTTCGAGTTTTTTGCCGCCTTCGAGGGTGTAAGATGAATGTCAATCTAGACGTGGATCTGCATCACATGGCTCGTGTCGAAGGGCACGGCAACATCAAGGTACGTGTGAGAGACGGAGAACTTAAAGAAGCAAGCTGGGAGGTTGTGGAGACGCCGCGGTTCTTCGAGGTGATGCTGAAGGGCAAACACTACTCGGCGGCTCCGCTGCTGAGCTCGCGGATCTGCGGCATCTGTTCGATTGCACATTGTCTGACCGGCCTCGAAGCGACAGAAGACGCCTTCGGGATAACGATCCCGGAGCAGGCCGGAATGCTGAGAAAGCTAGCAAAACACGGCGAAACGCTCCAAAGCCACGTGTTGCACATGTTCTTCCTGGCTGCACCCGACTTCCTGCGCTTGCCCAGTGTGATACCGTTGATTGCCACACAGCCGGAGTTGGTGGACCTCGCCAAACGACTCAAGAGCCTGGCGAACCGCCTTTGTGACTTGGTGGCCGGTCGGACAACGCATCCTGTTGCCTTCTGCGTGGGAGGTGTGTCCATGGTCCCTGGTCGGGACAAGATGCTCGCCATTCGTGACGAACTGGTGCGCTCAGTGGAGGACCTCAAGACTGCGGCAGAGGTTTTTTCCTCATTCGAGATGCCGGACTTCGTTCGCGAAACCGAGTTTGTCTCCATCAAAGGCGATAAGGAATACGCGTTTATCGGACGAAAGATGATATCGACCGACGGTGTGGTACGGCCCGCATCAGATTATCTGGACATGACCAACGAGTATGTCGTTGCAAATGGAACTTCCAAATTCTGCAAGCTCTCCCGGGAATCATTTGCTGTCGGTCCGCTCGCCCGATTCAACAACAACTACCAGCGATTGAGTCCCGAAGCTAGCGCGGTGGCGTCAGATTTGGGATTGACTCCGGTTTGTCACAACCCGTTCATGAACAATCTGGCTCGAGTGGTTGAGTGCGTGCACGCCACCCACGAGGCAATCCACCTCATCGAGGAATTGACCGGGTACAGCAGCGATGATGCTGCACGGGTGACTGTTGCTCCGAGGGCAGGTGTCGGAGTCGGAGTCGTCGAGGCTCCAAGAGGGATCCTCTATCACAGTTACGAGTACGATGACGAAGGCCGGGTGACAGCAGCAAATTGCGTCATTCCCACGACGCAGAATCACGCCAACATTCAACACGATCTAAACGATCTGGTGCCGCAGTTCGTCACGGACACGATGACCGATGAAGATCTCGAGCTACTCTGCGCGATGCTCGTTCGATCGTACGATCCGTGCATTTCCTGTTCGGTGCACTAGGGATGTATTAGATCGGGCCAAATTCCCTGACCCGACGAGAATCGGAAACAACGCCGTTGCGGCAACAAAGCTCTTTCGGTGACAACTGGCGTTCCGGCTGCGTATCTTATGCGGCGGGTGATCCCCCCATGCCCAGATCAAGAAATCCTCAGGAGTGTCCAGATGACGATGTCGGAATCGCGTAGGTCATTCATCACCATGATTGCTGCAGGATCGTACGCCGCAGTTGGCGCACCCACAACTTTTCCCGCGAGTAGTCACCGACGCTTGAGCAGGGGTACACGGGCCTCCAGATACGCCGCGAATGACCAGATCCAACTCGCGTTGATAGGAGCGGGTGGCATGGGTACCATAGACGCAAATACTGCGATCGGCATCGACGGCGTCAAACTGATAGCCGCCTGTGACTTGTACGACGGACGACTCACAAAGGCTCAAGAAGAGTGGGGTGAGGAAGAACCCATCGTTACCACCAGGGACTATCGTGAGATCCTTGCGCGCGACGATGTCGACGCGGTGATAGTTGCGGTACCAGACCACTGGCACAGGAAGATTTCCATCGACGCCATGCGTGCTGGAAAGGCGGTGTACCTCGAGAAGCCGATGGTGCACAGCCTGGACGAAGGGCCGGAGTTGATTCGTGTGCAGAACGACACTGGGCAGACTCTCGAGGTGGGCAGTCAGGGTATGAGCTCGCTTGGCAACGAGAAGGCCAAAGAACTCTACGAGCAGGGTGTGATTGGCGAACTCAACTACGCAGAAGGATTCTGGGCGAGGAATTCTCCGAATGGTGCATGGCAGTACGAGATACCCGAGGATGCATCACCCGAGACGGTCGATTGGGACACCTTCCTAGGCGATGCGCCCAAGCATCCATTCGATCCGGTCAGGTTCTTCAGGTGGCGCAACTACTACGACTACGGTACCGGAGTATCCGGTGATCTGTTCGTACACCTGTTCTCGAGCCTCCACTTCGTCGTCGGTTCCAACGGACCAAACAAAATCCAAGCGACTGGCGGATTGCGGTTTTGGAAAGACGGTAGAGATGCGCCGGACGTTGTGTTGGGGATGTTCGACTATCCCGAGACGGAACACCATCCTCCGTTCAACCTCTCGCTCCGCTGCAATTTCGTAGACGGAACGTCGGGAAGCACATACCTGCGCTTGGTGGGCAACGAAGGATCTATGGATATCACCTGGACCGAGGTTACGGTTCGGCTCAACAAGAAGAGCGACCCGAATGAAGATCCATTCGCCAAGGCCAAAGAGGACGAGCGCGCCGCCGCGTATGGCGAGCGCAAGCAGATGTTACCGCCGAGTGAGAGCGTCTACAAAGCGGAGGAAGGGTATTGGGGCGCACATGTGGATCACTTCCACAACTTCTTCGCGGGTATCCGCGAAGGCAGGCCCGTTGTCGAGGATGCCGTGTTTGGATTCAGGGCCGCCGCCCCCGCGTTGATCTGCAATGATTGTCTGGCTGATGAGACGATCGTCAGGTGGGATCCCAACAACATGAGGTTGTCGTCGTGAGAGACACAAAAGAGTTTCTGAGACGAGGTGCGACGTATGCATCACTGGCATTGATGGCTGTTGCGTGTGGCGAATCTGACGAGGAGACCGTTGTACAGCAGCACAATGCTTTGACCGCCGCTGAGCAAGATGCCGGTTGGATCTTGTTGTTCGACGGAAGCACGACAAACGGCTGGCGGAGCTACAACGGAGATGCTTTCCCGTCGTCGGGTTGGGAGGTGGCCGATGGTTGCCTGATCGTTTTGGCATCTGACGGGAGTGAAGAGGGCGGCGGTGGAGATATCATAACCGAGGCCACGTTCGACAACTTCGAACTGAGCATCGAGTTCTTGCTGTCCCCGGTAGCGAACAGCGGGATCTTATACCGAGCCGTGGAGAGTCCTGGTGAGCCGATATGGCACAACGCTCCCGAATACCAGGTGCTGGACGATTCCGCATACATCGCGATGGAGACGATGGACATGCACACACACCTGACCGGAGACAACTACGATCTTCACGCATCTCGCGTGAACGCCTCCAATCCGATCGGTGAGTGGAACCATGCAAGGATTATCGTGGACGGCGCGCACGTAGAACATTGGCTCAACGGTCAGCTAACGGTCGAATATGAGCTGTGGACTCCTGAGTGGGAGGAGCTGGTTCGAGAGAGCAAATTTGCCGACTATCCCGGTTACGGCCGGGCGACGTCGGGGCATATCGGTCTGCAGGATCACGGGCATACTCTACGCTACAGAAACATCAAACTGAGGCCTATCGCTAGGTAGTGGGTTTGCGTTGCAGGCGGTGTTGGGCATTCGAATACAGTGAGTGTCATTTTGCGCACATTGAACTGGAGTGAGTCGATGACTTACCACGCGAAAAAGAGAGTGTCGTTCACCGCTTGGGGAACGTCTGCACTTTGGCTGTTGCTTCTTGCAGTCCCACACCACCTTTACAGCCAGTCGAAACGTTCTCTCACGGTAGATGACAGTTTCGAGATCCAGCGCGTCGGCGATCCGCAGATCAGTCCCGATGGCCGGTGGGTCGCCTATACAGTCCGGACCACGAGCTTGGAAGAAGAAAGTAGCGAAACTAGGATCTGGATGATCTCCACGGACGGTGGTGAAGCGATACCGATGACCTCGAAGGGATCGTCTGCTAGCCAACCCAGGTGGAGCCCCGATGGGAAGTTCCTTTCGTTCACGGCATCGAGGAACGGGGGGCGCACACAGGTCTGGCTGTTGAACCGTCTGGGAGGTGAAGCACAGCAGCTGACTGACGTGAAGCAGGGGATATCCAGCTATTCATGGTCTCCCGACGGCACGAAGCTGCTGCTCGGCATTCGTGATCCAGAAGAGGAAGACGACGACGAAAAATCGGAGACACCCGATCCCTGGGTCATCGACAGGCTTCAGTTCAAACGGGATGGTGTGGGTTACCTGACCGGGAATCGTCACACGCATCTCTATGTCTTTGATGTTGCCACAGAAGAACTCACCCAGATCACTTCGGGTGACTTCGATGAATCGCAGGCCGTCTGGAGTCCGGACGGTAGCCGCGTCGCATTCGTCAGCAACCGAACGGATAACCCCGACGGAAACTCCAACAGCGACATCTGGGTTGTGGCGGCGGACAATACCGACAAAGGCGAAACCCTTCTGCAGGTTACGACGAATCCAGGGTCGGACCGGTCTCCCGCGTGGAGCCCGGATGGTGAGTCAATAGCATATGTCACGGTGACGCAGCCGGAGTTGATTTGGTACGCGACGAATCACCTGGCGGTTGTTTCAGTGAACGATGGTGAGGAACGTCTTCTCACAACATCGTTGGATCGGAACGTAGGATCGCCGCGATACTCCGAAAACGGTCGGTCGATCTACTTTGGTCTGGAGGACAGCGGAGAGAACCACCTCGCTCGCATTGATGTCTCGAGCAGCAGAATTACCCGGCCTATCTCCGGCCAACTCAGCGCACGTAGCTTCGCATTCGGTCCTGATGATCTGGTGGCGACAGTACTGTCGCGCACTGACTTGCCCGGTGAGGTGTTCCTATTCGATTCCGATGGACTCCGACAGCTCACTACAGTGAACGACGAGTTTGTGGCCGGTGTGCGACTGGCTGAGGTCCTCAACGTCCAATTCCCCAGCAGGGACGGGTCGGAAATCGAAGGGTTCATCTACCTGCCGCCGGGGTTCGATGAGGGGACGCGGTATCCGACGTTGCTCAGAATCCACGGTGGGCCGGTGTCGCAGTATAGTCACAGCTTCAATTTCGATGCGCAGCTGTTCGCGTCACACGGATACGTGGTTGTGATGACAAATCCGCGTGGGTCTTCCGGGTACGGGCAAGAGTTCTCGCACGCGCTCTGGGCAGATTGGGGAAACAAGGATTTCGAGGATGTGATGGCGGGCGTCGACTACGCCATCGCACAAGGATACTCAGATCCCGAAAAGCTCGGTGTGGGTGGGTGGTCTTACGGGGGGATACTCACGGATCATGTCATAACGAAAACCGACCGATTCAAGGCCGCTATCACAGGTGCGAGCGAGGTGCTCTACGTGGCCAACTACGGGCACGACCACTATCAGCTGCAATGGGAGGGCGAACTGGGTCTCCCCTGGGAGAATCGGGAGGCATGGGAGCGGATCTCGCCGTTCAACCGGGTAGAGGATATCGTCACGCCAACGCTGATTATGGGCGGCGAGCAAGACTGGAACGTGCCGATCCAGAACTCAGAGCAGCTTTATCAGGCGTTGAGGCGACGGGGTATAGAGACTCAGCTCGTGGTGTACCCGGGCCAGTCGCACGGCCTGAGAGTTCCTTCGTATCAAAAAGACCGTCTTGAGCGGTACTTGGCGTGGTACGACAAATACGTTAAAGGCATAGAACGTTAGTGTTGCGCGGTACGGCGGTAGGGCGGCGGTAGGTTGAAACGGAATCAGCTGTGTACCCAGGAAATGGGGGGACAGATGGACCACGACACGGAAACACCGAAGATGAAAGGTGGAACGCCGGAACCTACTCCAGACAAACCCAGCGCCACATTCATCTCTTGGCCGCCTCCGGGACTCGAGGCTGTACAAGGCAAGCTCTGGCCTCCGATCGCTTTGATTGCACTAGGCGATATCGCGCTCGTGTTGCCGCTTCTCTGGTCGATGTCGAGCGATCAGGAGGTGTGGAGCTTTGGCCCGTTCGGGGCCAATTGGTGGATTCCGCTCCTCACCGCAGCGGTTGGGATTTTCATACTCCTCAATGGGATGGGAATTCTGTTCAGGCTGCTCCGGTTGTTTGCCAAGGGTGCGAGCCAAGGTCATGGATGGCTGATTCAGCTGCAGGTTGCGGCTGATTTTCCGAAGGACGGCGGGTTCTTACTCCAAGGAGCAAGGATCTACTCGGGGATGGAACCCGCGAAACGCAGCGTGCTGCTGGTGACGAGAACGGTAGGCGCCTCTGCGTACTTGCTTGCGGCGCTGTGGACCCCGCTCGGCTTTGCCTTGGCGATCATGATGGGTGCTCGCGGTTGGGTGGGCCCATCCGGCGCCTGGTTGTTCACGATCGTGCTTGCTGCGTTGTTGCTGTTGGTCGGTGTTCTGAGTCGTATCCTTGGGCGCAAGATCGCGTGGTCGTCTCGGCGGGATAAGAAGCTGCGAGCCGCGGTGGATAAGCATGTTCGCGACCTGGTTGCGGACTGGAATGAGCAATCGTTGCAGGTGCGCAGAGATCTAGGGTTTGACGGGGCGGACGCGGGCTACGCGAGATCCTTCCGAATTGGAGCGGTGTGTGTGGTGTTGCTCGCGGTGGTGATCGCGGTGCCCGTAATTACGGCGACGCTTACGGGGGCGGCTGGGAATGTGCTTGCCGCTATTGCGGTACCGAACCTCGATCAAGCTCAGGCAAGAGTGTCCGTGGCCGAAGTGCTTCGTGGATACCAGCTCGACCCCGACGGATCGGTGTCACCTGAACAGGCTGGTGATGCACTACATGCCCTGCTGTCAGCCTCTGGTGATGCACACGACCGAATTCTCGATCGAGAACCGGTGCGAGTGTACGAAGATCCGTGGTTTCCTGAGGACGTAGACAGCCTGATGGCCGGTCAAACCGGAGAGTGGGCGCTCGGGTTATTCCAGAGAATTCGTCGTGGACTTCCTTCGAACGAACGGAGTTACCTAGCCGCGGTCGCGGCACACCCGGCGCACGGAGAGTTCGAGACCATCGCGATGGCCGATTCCGTTGACATCGTCGGTGGGAGGTATGTGCTGCCCTTTCCGGATACCGCCTCCCCGTTTTTGCTGCCGATACCTAGCTACAGAGGAATAAGAGACGGTGCTAACGCGCACGTTGCCCTTGCCGCGTCGCAGCTCTCGCGCGGCAACCGAGATGCGGCCGAACAATCGATCAAAGAAATCATCTCAGTAGGATTTGCCATGGTGGACGAAGGGTCAACGATCATAGACGGTATGATCGGGGCCAGATTGGTAGACGTTGGTGCGGAGGCATTGGAACAGTTGTATCGTGCGACCGGCCGCACGGGTGAGGCCGACAACCTGATGTGGGTTAGAACAGGAATGGAACAGGCGCTCGAGAAGGCATCCGTCACGCGTGCCAAATATGATGCGGAAAGCGCTCTTCGAATCATGCCCGATGCTGTGTTGAACGAGCAGGTGTCACGCGGTTTGCGTTGGGAGTATTTCCTGACGTTTGCCACGCTCGCGCCATGTGTGAACCTCAATAGAGTTGTGTTCGGCACCGGGCAAGACTACGAGCAATGGATCGCGGACGCGGAGAGTGCCCTGGTAAGAAGGCCCAGTGATGAACAGCTGTTCAGGTTCCTCGAGAAGGGATGGCTGCGCGGAGCGAGCGCGTATCAGGCCCCGAGTTGGATAAAGGTCGCTCTTCGCGTCACATTTGGTGGCTCGCTCGGCGGCACATGTGCTGCGCAGTTGGGCGGAATGGATATGGTGGGTGTTGTTCAATAATTCGTTTCTGCAGCAGCGACACAAATGCGGGAACCCGTATGGAATCCCCGCTGGACTACGCAGGTAGGTGGGAGGCGATTTTGGCGTGACTGATTTTCGGACTCTGAGACAGATTATTTGGAGCGTGACTGCAATTGTCGCGCTCTCTTGCACTCCGGCGCCCAGTGCTCCGGTTCAGCCGGTGGTGGCGGATAGCCATCCAGTTTCCGGCCGGGTAAACACCGTCGCGTCGCCGGTGGACCGCCTGCGGGCCGAGTTCGATGAAATACTTGCCGATCCAGCGTTTGCAAATGCGCACTGGGGAGTGATGGTGCAGTCGGTGGAAACCGGCGAAGTCCTCTACCGCCACAATGAGCGCAAACTGTTTATGCCCGCGTCGAACGTGAAACTGGTGACCGGTTCAGTGGCGCTGACCAGATTGGGTGCCGAGTTCAGGTTTCGCACGCGGGTCGCGACTTGCGGAGCAATTGATAATACGGCGGGTGCACTAGACGGCGATCTCTTGGTTGTCGGTGGGGGTGACCCTGCAATCTCGAGTCGGTTCTCAGACGACGATCCGACCGGCGTATTCCGTGCGTGGGCGGACTCGCTGAAGGGTCGGGGAATCACGCGAATCAACGGCAACGTGGTGGGCGACGACGATCTCTTCGACGACACACACGTAGGGCCTGGCTGGGCGTGGGACAACCTGGGCTCGTCATACTCCGCGGAGATTGGTGCGCTGCTACTCAACGAAGGTACGATCAGTCTCCACGTCACTCCGGGTGAATCCGCCGGTGAGAGAGCGAACGTGGAGCTGCAGCCTCCAACGGAATATTTGGAACTCACTAACATGGCGTACACCACGGCCGACAGCACGGGCGTTGGAGTTTGGGCCGCGCGTAGGCCGCTGTCGACCGAGGCCGAATTGGGAGGCAGGATTTGGCTTGGCACCGACTCGGTGACGAGGACGATACCGCCCCACGATCCCACGATGTATTTCGTCACCGTTTTGCACGAGACCCTCGAGGCAGAGGGGATAGAGGTGTCTGGAGATCCGGTGGACATGGACGACTATGACGTGAGCTGTGCCGAGCCGAACGACCTGTTCGTTCACGAGTCCCCGACGCTCGAGGAGATCCTCGCTCCATTCCTCAAAGACAGCCAGAATCAAATCGGCGAGATGTTGATGCGTTATGTCGGAGCCGCGGCGACCGACACGGGGAGCGTGGCCACGGGCCGTCGGGTGGCGGAAAGCGTGCTGACGCGGTGGGGCATTCCCGATGATTCATACGTGTATTTCGATGGCTCGGGCCTGTCGCGATACAACTACTTGGCGCCCGAGGCAATCGTGCGGCTGCTGAGAGCAATGGCGCTGAGTCCCGCATTCGAGGTGTTCTACAACTCATTGTCAGTTGCCGGCGTCGACGGCACGCTCCGTGGACGCTTTCGAGGTACCGCAGGGGAGGGAAATGTCAGAGCCAAGACAGGGTCTGTGTCCAATGC
>CAYTDU010000122.1:0-10746 GCA_964436395.1 uncultured Gemmatimonadaceae bacterium
CAATCAGCAGTTAGGAGCATCCCAGCAGCAACAATGGAGACTGCAGTGACGTAAGTCTGGACCCTTTGAATGGTTGCTGTCATCTCATCCCGAAATGAGGGGTGTATCCCGGACTAAGGCTCTCTACCAGCTCACATTGCCTGTTACCGAAAACAGCTTTGTCAGCGCACCTAGTAAAATGGCGATCCAGTCGAGCATAATCGCGTCACCTCCTCTCTGGCGGTTACACCGCGTGAAAGTGGCATACTTCGCTACAGCATGCCCGAGGCTTCGCTCCCTTTCGACCGATCCGCTCCGCTATACGCTGGCTAGGTCAACTGTCCGGGGTACCCCCTTTTTTCGTGATACTACATTGGTACTTCTATCAACTACGTCCGGCCGCTGTCCCGCTTGGCCGAACCTCCGCTCAATCTTTTCCCCTCCTCCCCAAGCCACCCAGGGCGGACGGGCGGACCCGCACCGCTTCCCCACTCCTCCCGGCGGTAGGGCGGTAGGAGCCTCGTCTCACCCCTCCCGCTCCTCCTCCTAACCGGCCCCGCCGCTGTTATCCCCTACTCGTTACCCGTTGTTCGTTGCTCGTTGTTCGCTGCTCGTTACCCCGCCCCCCTACTCCTGCCTCGCCTGAAACCACCTATTCGTGGCATCCAAGACCGCCAACACCGCCGCCTGTTCCGGCGCCTCGTGCGCCTGCGCGGTGCCGGTGAGCAGTCTCGTCTCGCGACCGTCGATCACATGCACCCCGGCCACCACCAGCTCCTCACCAAACGCTTCCACCGTCTTCACACCCTCGAGCTGGAATGTGCCGCTGGGCAGCGCTTGCTCGAGCGCCGTGACCGTTGCCCTGGCCGCGGCCTGCAATCTCGCCCGCGCGGTCTCCGCCGCCTCCGCTTCACCCACAACCTCGCGGCCGGCCACCTCGAGTGTTACCGCGAACCGAACTCGGTGTGGCGCGGCCGCCACCAGCTCCAACGTCCTGTACACGACCCCGCGCCGCAGCGCCTCCGCCCGTACCGCCGAGCCCTCCAGCGCCTCGATCGGTTCCACCTCCGCCGTCTGCGCGACGCTGATCTTTCTGTGATCGACCTTGATGCCGAGGTGCGCCAGCAGCGCGCTCTCGACATTTCTCACCACCTGCTTGGGCGACACACCGCTCGACGCCAGCACGTGGACTTCCGTTATCTCGCCCACCGGCGAGACCACCACGCGCGCCGACAGCACCGACTGGAGAGTCTGTAGCAGGTTCTCCGCTCGCTTGACACCCCACGGGTCGGGCCTCTGTGAATCGTCCGACTGACCTTCGTGGTCATACTGCTGCGCGGGTTTCCGTTCCGGACCGCTCTGGCTCAAGCTTCACTCTCCGTTTCGTGTGATATCGATTCGTGACCCCATGCCACCACCTTATTGCCGCCCCGAGCCTTGGCCTGATACAACGCCTGGTCGGCTCGACTCATTGCATCCTGTGCCGAATGATCCGCCGGGTCGTGACACGCCACCCCTACCGACACTGTCACCTCACCCGTCTGGAACCCCTCGGCCACCCCGAACGCCTCCACCGATTCCCGCACCATCTCACCCACCCTGTACGCCCCGCCGATGTCGGTGTGCACCAGCACCATCACGAACTCGTCGCCCCCGTACCGGGCCGCGAGGTCTGTTTTGCGGACGCTCGATTCGAGTTCCTTGGCAACGCCCTCGAGCACCCGGTTCCCCGTCTCGTGCCCGTACGTGTCGTTCAAATCCTTGAAGCCGTCCATGTCCACGAACAACACGCCGAATGGCTCTTCGCTACGGTCGCTGCGTGCCCGCTCGTGCTCGAGCCTGAGCTTGAGCGTGCGGAATGTGGCGAGGCCGGTCAGGTGATCCGTTGCCGCCACCCTCGCCGCCTCGTCCGCGCGGCGTTCCTGAAACGGCGGGCACTGCCTGAACGACGCCCGCTCCTGAATCTTCGCGATCGCGAACGCCCGGCAGGTGCCGTACCCGCAGGCGCCGCAGTCCCAATGAAGACCGCCCGGCGCCAGGCCGATTTCTTCGATTATCTGGTCTATCTCCTCGGCCGGCGGCTTGTGCCCGTTGCCGCGCAACTCGAACGCGCGCTCCAACCAAACCCGCACCGCCGGGTCGACCACCGGCACCGGCGAGCGCGGCGGCTCGGCCTCTTTGACCACATGCCGGCGCCAGAACAGCCGTTCGGGCTGCCCCCACGTCGGATGGCCGAGGCAGCCCTCGCAGGAGAGTATGTCGACGAAGCCGAGATCGATGCGGTCGTTGCTCACCGCGCGCGCCAGCATCTCCAGCCCATCCAAGCCCCGAATCTTCCGGAATCGCCGACTCGCGTGAGGTTCTTCCTGAAGCACGTCTAAGGGCAAACCGCCGGGCGTGCTCAGATACCGCTCCCGCACACTCGGAATGCGCCGGTAATGCTGCGGCTCCTTTTCGATCAACGCCCCGCGTCGCTGCAACAGCTCCTCCAATTCCTCGAAGGTGAGGCCCGCATCCACATGTGCGTTGCTGTCGGCCAGGCACACCCCCGCGTACACCAACCCGACCCCGTCGCCGTACATCTGCCTGTGATACTCGGCCTCCGCCCCCAGCGGCGTCTTGTATGGGGCCAGATACGGTACCAGCTCCGGGTACTCTCTCTGGATACGCTCCACCACCACCGGGCAGGTCGAACGGATCGTGGTGCCCCACTCCCTGTCCGCCCACAACTCCTTGTACTGCTCCGCCACCAGCTCGTCGCCCAGGATGCCGCTGTGCACCGCCCTGAACCCGGCCCGGTAGCAGGCGTTCACCACCTGCTCCGGCGTGAGAGGATAGAAGTACGCCGCGGCCTCCACCGCCAAAATCAGCACCGCGTTACCCGCTTCAATCAACTCCACGGCGCCTTCCACATCACCCACCGCCCGAATCGCACCGTGCGGGCACTCCGACACGCACTCGCCCGATCGTATACACGTGTCGTCGTTGATGCGGACCGTCGTCCCATCGACGGTAATCGCCTTTGACGCGCACACGCGTAAACAGGCTAAGCACCCGACACAGGTGTCGGCGTCTATCTCAAATCGCAATTTTTCACACGTCCAACCGGTTGACGAATCCGGGTCGCGCGTCCCGGAACCCACTATTCCGAAAAAATGGGACCTCTACTATAGCAATGAATCGATTTGTCTGTCAACAGAACCAAGACCTTCAAAATACTGATTTGCAGTAACTTACGTCCTCCCGACTAGAATCTACTCGAACGTTTTTGCCAGCCTTCAAGTGGTCCCTTAAGTCCGAGCATTAACATTTCGGGATCGTAAGTCTAAAACGTATGAGCACAAATAACTGTGAGCGGGGTCACGGTTTTGGGCGGACGGGCGGACGGGGGGAACGTCGGACGGGCGGTGGTTCCAAAGGGTGCGAGTTGCGTAGGTGCGGCATTGGTGGCGCTGGTTAAAGTCAAATCTGAGCCGCGCGCTCGCGGCAGACGCATCAGTTCACGTGGAACTTGAGGAAAAGAGCTACCTCCTCCGCGTCCATATGACTATCACCCCGCAATCGGTGTTCAGCATGCTGAGTTCGACCGGGACCGTGGACGGCCCCTTGTACACTTCAATCCCAACTACGTCGTTAGGGTCAACCAAGTCATCGATGCCTATGTCGCGTCCTTGGAAGATGTCCCCTTCGCCAGCGTCTAGCGTACCGAACGTCATTTTTTGACGGGTAACCGTGCTCAGCCGGATCCCGTCGAGGATAATGGCGGGCCTACACCTGCTGGAACCGGTCAGTGGATCCGCGCGCCGATGCACCGTCACGTAGTTGCCGGCGTCCGACGGCGTGACCATCAATCCGGGGACTCTGCGAAGAAGCTCGGTGACAATGGGGGGATTACGTTTCTCAATGTCCTCACGCGTGATGTAATCGCCCATTCCGGTTCGCAAGCGGCGAGCGAAGTCACCCACGCCGACAATTCGTTCACCTTCAACCGTTACGCCCTCCAGTTGGATTGCCGAGCGCGCGAGTGACGCGTTTAGCAGCAGTTCTCCATCAGTTGGTGAGTTGGCCTGTACCTCCAACACCGCCGGTGCGTAGCCCAAACGCAAGAATTCAATCTGGTTGCCATGCTGCTGCCACACCACATCGACCACCTGATATGTACCGTCCGCATCAGAAACAGTGCGCTGTGAGTCATTCACTACTACTGACACACCTGCTAGGGGCTCGCCACTCGTAAAATCGGTCACGCGGCCGTGAAGTACCGAAGAATACGTCCCAACGGCCTCCTGGTGCGGGTCTCCGACGGTGAGATCTACCTTCCAAACGTTTTCGAGTGCCGGATATCCCTGTTCATACGGCTCGCCCGGGCGCCTTTCCCAGCCGATTGAGAGAGTGCCACCAAGTCGCTTTGGGAAGATCAGGCTCGCCTCACGACTCGTTGTTCCATCTTTCTCCGCCATTAGCGCTATGCGTCTGCCCGCCGGGACATCGCATATGGCGTAGAAACCCGAGTCGTCTGTGTTGATTTCTTCGCGGAAGTTCCGTACCACACCCACCCGACTCGACAAGTCGATAGACTGCCACGAGGCAGACACCTTCGCTCCGTTCGTCGGTGCACCCGATCCTGAAGCACGCACCACACCGAAGATCACGCGGTTCTCACGGGACAGAACACTGCTGCCACAATGGCGGCGTAGATTGCTGCGTACGTGCGGAATAGCAAACGTCACTTCCGTTGATGACCCCCGTGCGAGTTTCACGTTCTCGAGTTGATCAGGAGTGGCAACTGAATCCAACCGCGGATGGTTGAGGGACAATGTGTACTCTCCATCCAATGGAACACCCAACTCAAAGCGGCCGGCAGAGTCGGTATGCGTGCGGAAATCCGACCCAACCACTGTTACAAACACCCCCGCCAAATGGGTACCACTGGTACTGTCGAACACGGTGCCAAAAACCGTTGCGACGGGAGCTTGGTAAACTTTGGTGCCGTCTCGCGTGAATATCTCGTAGATTTCGCCGCCAGTGTCGGTGAATCCTGCCACCCGGCCAGAGTGACGGGGGATTCGGTGCGGATCGTCAGTCATGGTAAACACAGGCGTCCTGACCTGCCATTCGCGGACGATCCATGCTCCCGATGGCAGCATCATGAATTTGACTGTTCCCCCGATACGCCGATCACGGATGTTGTATCGCACCCCTGTGTGCCGCACTTCCAGTTCTCGCAACTCTGAGGAGGCCTCATCCAGCCACAACGCGCCCTCAACATCAGGCAGCCTACGATCGCTCATAGGCTCGAACGCCAACCCCACCTGGCCCGGCCGGTGCCTAGCGTCGCGCACGACGTGGAAACAATGAGTATCAAGAAATTGCGAGTCCAGGAGTGTTTGTGCGTCGGGCACGTAGTACCAGGCACCGTCGTCCCGCTCGACTATGTAACCTTCGCGAGCTAGTTGCTCGGGCGGAGAGCTACTGAACGGCGCTTCGGCCAGGCCGGACTTCGTCGTCAGAGACTCTGAGGCGATCCTATCGCGACGCCCGTTCAACTCGCGGCGGTAGCTGTACTGCCGGTAGTGGAACAGTTCCTGCTCCTCTCCCCAGACGGTTGCCTCTAGTGCCTTGCGGATCTCCTCCCATATGATCACGGTATTTGCGCTCTGCTCCGGGTTGGTTGTGCATCGTTTGTTACCCGGTACAATCACGGAGCCCAGGCGAATTGGGAGCGCCTCCACGCGTAGGCTGAGATCAACAGTCTCACCGTCTTGAAGGCTCAAGGAATCAGACAGAAACGCGCGGAAACCAATCCGTTCTGAGCGCAGGCGGTACAGACCACCAGTCGGAGCTCTCAGTGTGAATCTCCCGTCGCCGCCGGCAATCGAACGGGCCACCTCGTTGCCGATTGAATCCAGCAATACCACAAATCCTCTGGCCACGGGCATCTCTGAAATGGAATCGACCACCTGGCCTTGCACGATCTGCGCAGGAAGGCACGCCGGTACACAGAACAACCCAGTGACGACGAGCAGTGACGCAAGCCGGCGGCCAGCATTGGAGGCCATTGTATGCGTTGTACTGCCCGGATTGCTGTCTAGTTCGCGCAATAGACAGAGCAGGCCACGACCTTGGAATGAGTGTTTCTCAGTTGGTCGATCAGATTTCATGTTGCTCCCGCGCCGGGAGCACTCCCACGAACAAACTCACGGGCGCAGCTGAAGTGGTGCTCGCCTTCAACAAGGACTTCAGGCACGAGAAACGGCATCTTGCTCACCAGTGCGCCGAATCCTGGGTAACTGACTCTTGTACACAAGCATGCCTTAACGCGTTCCGTCGAACCACCAGGTTACAACTGCGAACGCAACAAGCTTATTGTCGCTGCAACCGCAGAACAACGATGGACTCGACATTGAGCCTGTCCCTACTGACGCCAGCGACAAACTCCTCCCCAATGAACATCAAATGGAATCGCGGGGGCAGCACCACATCTGATATCCAGGCTCCCGCTCGGGAGTATACCGACCATGTGGTCGCGTCTTCCGAAACTGGTTTGAAAGCGGGTGTTTCGCGTTCGGGTATATAGGGTCCGACCCAGAGTTCACCGGTCTCAGCCCCGAGGAGGCGCCCAAACGCGGGGAACTCCTCAGCGAACTGCGCATTCGCCCGAAGGAACCTAAGGTATCTGACGCCACTTGGTTCAGGATTCCTAGCTTCCTCTACGACAAAATAATCTTCGCGGTCCTGGCGAGTCACCCGTGTGCGCCTCCATTCCGTTCGAACAATCCGGTGTAGAGAATCCCCGCCCTTGGTAAAGCAGTCAATTCGCTGATATTTGTGGCGCCCTAGCCTCGGCTGCAATCGCCATTATGCGACACTGGGTGTCAATTTGCGACAGGCCGTTCACTTTGGTTTGATCTGTCTTCGCTTCAGTTGACACTCCTTGTTGGAGGGGAATAACTGAGGCACCTTCCGTTCGCTACACTCGAGAGCCCCATGCACTTTCACTGACGCCAAATGTCGGTGTGGGGAGTAGAAGTTGACCTGGCTGAGCCAGCATTTGTTTTCGTAACGTGCTGCGTTAGCGGTGGCCCTCAAGGACAGTTTCCAATCTTCTCTGCTAGTCAAAGCGCGAACTAGCCCCCCCAAGCACCGCATATCTAGGCGGACCGACGGGCGGACGGTGGCCCCAATGGGGGACGAGGTTTGATAGAAGCGGGAGGAGCGAGAGGGTGCGGCGGCAGGGACTCGAGACTCTGGATCAACTGGGGGGCTCCCGCGCGCGCCAACTAAACCACATTGTGAAGTGGCGGGACGAGCCGGCAACATTTGCCGTCGTTTCGTGGTCGGAATCGTGTGCATCTCACGTGACACGTGAGAACCCGGCCTCAACACGAAATCCAACGCTTTTTCGGCTAGTGACGCAGCAATCCCTTCGGTTCGGGGCCGAACAGCGGGATGGCGACCAAAAGGTCTTCGTCCGGATCGTCGGCAATCAGCACGAGGTCCGCTACCGTCAGAATACGTATTTCGAATGTCACGTCCAGGGCACTCTCCACCGGTGCCAACCCGGTGCGGAGCGCACGAGCAAGGCAGTAAAGGTGGCTGGCGTCCGCAACCAAAGCGACTTTGACGGAATCGCCCAACTCGTCAGCGCTTCGCGCCAAATTCCCATAAACCCAAACCGAGTGCGGCGGAGGCGACAGGGTTGCAGCCTGCTGTTGTATGGCGGCGAAGAGGTTCTCGGCGCGTTCCTTTTCCGCAGCGAATATCTCTCGGATCGGCGACGCCAGCGGGTGTTTTCGAGCGAGTTGGACCAGGCGTCGTTTGCCAAACCCGACCCGAACCACGACGCCTGTGTCAACGAGCCTGTCGAGCGCCCTACGGACCCCCGACGGTTGCAGCCCCGCCGTACGAGCAATCTCCCCCGACGTGAGCGGCATCGGCGACAGCGCTATTGCCCTCATGATCCTCACGTTCGCTTCGGTACCGAACACGGAATTGAGGGGTGCCCACAGCGCGCTTTGTGGTTTCTGGATCGGTCTCATGATTGGCCTGACACACGTTCGAATACGACAATGGCGAAAGCGCTATTATAATAGCGAAAACGATGTGCGATGGCGTACATACTACGACCGTCAATCGTAACGAATGTTTCAGTACCCCCCGGCAAGCAAGGTGAGTTTCACTTGGACATCCCGTGTTGAGCATCGGACATTCTACAGCCGTCCGCCCACCGATTCCAACCTTCTTCGCCATCACCGCATCTAAAGTTACGTGGATCATCCATACAGTGGACGGTCCACACAGTGGACGAACCATACAGTGGATCATACACGTATGAGGACCAGAGATGCCTGACTTTGACCCGCGCGCGTTCCTGCCGCTCACCCACCTTTCCTACCAGGTCCTGTTGGCCCTGGCCGACGACAACCGCCACGGATATGGAATAATAAAGGAAGTGCGTGCGCGCACCGGCGGCGAGATGGAGCTGGAAACCGGCACACTGTACACCGCTCTCAAGCGGCTCAAGGACGAGGGATTGATAGACATCGTGCCTCCCGCGGAGTTGCCGGCCGGCGACAATGAGCGGCGCCGAGTATACCGGCTGACTCCGTTCGGGACGGAAGTACTGGCGGCCGAATCGCGCAGACTCGCGGCGCTCGTGGGAGTGGCGGTGGAGAAGCGCGTATTGCCCGAAATGCCGGCCTGAGGTGGAACCCATGAACTCGCGATCGCCCGTGTTGTTTTGGATTTATCGCTTCTTGCTTCGCCTGTACCCGGCCGAGTTCAGGGCCGAGTGGACGAGTGAAATGGTGCCGACGGTGCTGAGAAAGGAGCGCGAGTTGGGTACTGACGCCGGTTTGGCCGAGCGCCTCAGATTCTGGCTAGGCGAGCTGCGCTCCGTGATCCGAACCGCGTTGGCGCAGCGGCTCCAGTCGGCGCGCGCCGGAAGTTCGCCGCGGGTGGCTGGTTCGCCCCGGGCTTTCGCACCCGCCAGGCGTGGGTCTCACACGTCCGCTTTGGCGGGAGGCCCGAATCGCGGGCCAATTGGCATCTTTGAGCCGATTGCCCGCGATCTCCGCTTCGCACTGCGGCAGCTGTCGCGTCGCCCTGGTCTCACTGTCGCCGCAGTGTTGACACTGGCGCTCGGCATCGGCGCGAACACGGCGGTGTTCAGCGTGGTGAGCGGCGTCCTGATCGAACCGCTGCCATACCCAGAACCTGACCGGTTGGTCAGGGTTTACGACGAAAGCCCCGATTTCCCGCGTTTTCCCGTGGCTCCTGCCGCATTCAACGACTACCGCGAATTGGACCTGCCGTTTTCGGGCTTTGCCGTATACAGCGTCGGTAACCTGCAGTTCTCGGCGGACGATCGGCCCGAGCAGCTCACGTGCATGCGTATTTCGAGCGAGTTCTTTGACGTGGTCGGCCTCCCACCGGTATTGGGGCGCGGGTTCACGCGCGAGGAGGAGATGGCGGGCAACCAGGCCCGTGTGGTGCTGGGGCACGAATTCTGGCAGCGCCGGTTCGACGGCGATCCGAGCGTCTTGCGCCGCACGCTCGAACTATCCGGGCGTACGTTCACGGTCGTCGGTGTTGCCCACCCCGACCTTCAATCGCCAGGCGGCGACTTTCGCTCGGTTGCGCACGGCGAGGCCGTGGACGTCTGGTGGCCCCTGGTGCTGGGGCCTGACGACCAGCCTCGCTTCTCCCACTACTTGAACGGGGTTGCACGTCTCCGAGACGGCGTCTCGCTCGATCAGGCCGAGTCGGCCATGACCGCCATTGCCGCGGAGGTGGTAGAACCTTTCCTCCGCCCCGAGGACGAGCGCGGCCGTTGGACGATCGATCTGGTGCCATTGTCCGACGACATAGTGGGGCAAACCCGTTCGACACTCCTCGTTCTACTCGGCGCGGCCGGACTCATCCTGCTGCTCACGTGCGTCAACATTGCCGGGGTGATGCTGGCACGCGCCTCCGACAGGCAGGAGGAGATCGCGCTGCGTATGGCGATCGGCGCGAGTCGCGGGCACCTAGTTCGGCAGCTCCTGGTGGAGGGTGCCGTGGTCGCGACGCTCGGTGGGATCGCGGGCGTTGTTTTAGGTGTATTCGGGCTGCATCAGCTCCTCGCACTTGCCCCGGACGGGCTGCCGCGGATTTTCGCCATCGAATTGGATTTGGGAGTCCTTACGTTTGCTCTGGGTGCCACCGCGCTAACCGCCATCTTCGCCGGACTAGCGCCCGCCTTTCTAGCTCGGCACTTCGAGGTGGCTGATGCACTCAAGGAGGCCGGGGCACGCGCTGTTCAGAGTGCCGTGAGATCTAGGCGTTTGCTCGTGGTGTCGCAGGTGACCCTTGCGGTCGTCCTCCTCGTGGGGGCGGGCCTCCTGCTCCGCAGTTTCCTGCAGCTTCAACAGGTGAACCCCGGATTCGAGCCGGAGGGTGTGCTTACGGCCAGGGTCAGTTTGCCATCCGCGCGGTACCCGAATGGCGGCGCCAGAGCTGAGTTTTATCGGGAACTCGAGAACGACTTGGCACTGATACCGGGAGTGGAGGCGGCCGGCGTTTCTTATGCCCTTCCCTGGAACGGATACGATGAGAATTCCGGATTCGAGATTGAAGGGTGGGCGCCGCCCGAAGACCTCTTGTTGTCCGTTCGCTACCACTTCGTCGGACCGGGTTTCTTTGACGCGATCAGTGTTCCTCTGCTGGAGGGCCGGGGTTTCCGCGCAAGCGACGACCGCAGCGCTGAATCGCAGCAGGTCGCCATAA
>CAYTDU010000123.1:0-10662 GCA_964436395.1 uncultured Gemmatimonadaceae bacterium
AGCATACCAAGCATTCGACACGGTCCTGCCGCCGCACTCTTGGCGGAGCGTTATGGGGAGTCAGATAGGGGCGTGCTCGATGCTGTAAGGTATCATTCGGTTGGGTACGCAGGATGGGAGTTGGTTGGCAAAGTCCTCTTCCTTGCCGATTACCTCGAGAAAGGTCGGGATTATCACACCGAAGATCACAGCCGGGTCATAACCCGCGTGCCCATGGAACTGGACGCCACTCTGAGAACTGTTACGGCCGAGAGGTTGTCGGGAGTGCTGGCGTACGGTTTCCCACTTCTTCCGGAGACGGTCGAGTTTTGGAACTCTCTAGTAGGCGCGCGCTAGTCGTATTCGTTTGCCTGATCCCGTTGGTGATCATCGTCGTCTACTGGTTGTTGCGATCGGATGACACACCTACGCCCCACCTGCGTATTCCAGGAGAGGATATCACCGCCACGGTCGAGGTACTGAATGGAACGTCGGTTGACGGCCTGGCTAGAACACTCACAGGACGCCTGCGGCGTGCCGGGATCGACGTCGTCTTTTTTGGTTCAGCGCGCGGAGAAGAGCGTGATTCTACCCTGATCTTGGTGAGACGGGGTGATTCCACCGTGGCGGACCCGATTCGTGATGTGCTAGGTGCCGGACGGATTACTGTAGAGCTGGATTCACTCCTGCTCCTGGACGTCACTGTTCTGCTCGGCCGTGACCTTGCCGGAACGCGCGGCATCACTCCATAGCTGCCCGCACGCGGCATTGATATCAACTCCACGGCTACGCCTCACTGTTACACTCACACCCAATTGGCTCAGGTTGGCCGCAAACCTGCGGATATCGGGCAAACGCGTTGCCGGCAATCCTTGTGGACCACCAGGATGAAGCGGAATTAGATTGACGAGAGCGCCTATAGGGCGGGCGATTTCGGCTAGCAGTGGGATGTCTTTGGGACGGTCATTCACCCCGCTGATCATCACGTATTCGAAGGTCACTCTCCGCGAAAACCCCTGTACCACTCGTAAGACCTCTTTGAGGGGAAAGCTCCCCTCCACCGGCATCAACTTGCGGCGCTGCTCGGCGTCAGCCGAATGCACGGACAGGGCTAGGCGGAACTGCTCGGGTCTCTCTGCCAGCTTCCGGAGCTTCGGTACTATCCCGACAGTACTCACCGTGATTTTGCGAGCCCCGATTCCCAACCCTCGGGGGTCGTTTAGTATCGTCAACGCGGTGTCGACAGCCGTCCAATTGTGAAGCGGCTCGCCCATGCCCATCAAGACAACGTTGTTGATACCGCCAGGGTCGTTCCGGACAATGAGTTCTCGGACTTGGGCGGTGATTTCCCACGGGCTCAGGTTCCGAATGAATCCCATCTTACCAGTAGCGCAGAACGCACATCCGTATGCGCAACCGACCTGCGATGATATGCATGCAGTGCGCCTATCGCCGTCGCGCATGACAACGGACTCGATGGCTGCGCCGTCAGGCAATGTCCAGAGGTATTTGACCGTTCCGTCTGACGACTACGCGAGTTCAGCTAGCGTCGGTCGTGTTATGTGGAAGTTTCGATCCAGGATTCCGGTAACGTCTTTCGGTAGGTCAGTGCACGCACTCCATTCTTCCACAGGTCTCTGCCAAAGGCGAGGGAAGATCTGGGTGGCGCGGTAGCGAGGGAGGCCCTGTTCCGCTACCCAATCCGACACGACCTTCTCAGCTTGGCCGGGGACTACATCGAGTAGGTTCATCGAATCAGGGTTGCGTCGAGACCTATACGATATGTTGCGCCAAGGTCGTTCAGGCCGCTGCTGCGTGCCAATCCTAGTTGGTATCTGCCAACGCGGACGGAAACGGCAATTGCAGGTCGCCAACCGGCCGATTCAAAGCCGGCTTCACGAACCACACTGGCATCGAGCTGGAAATGGTCACCAACCTTGAGTCCGCCCCCGAACATATGCTCTAGCTTTTCCGAGGCACAGAATGTTGCACCGTACCGAACCAGCACCTCGGCCGCCACACGCCCAATGTGCATGTTGGGCGTTGCCACGTACTCGGCACCCGCATAGTAATCGGTTGACTCTCTGCCGTTGAGTTCGATGGCGAGAAAGTGAGTAGCTGCGGCGACAACGAGTCGCGATGAAGCCTGGAATCGAGCACCCAGGTCGAACGTAAACCCCTGGTTGTGTTCCAAATTGAACCGGGCGTCGTGAAGTCGAGCCAATCCGCCTACAACCAGACCTCGAAATACATATTGACCAGCCAACCCTAGGAACTGCTCGTACACCGGGATTGTGCCGACGCTGGTTGGAGAAGTAGTAGTTCGCACGAGGTCTCGGACATCTACTCTTCCACCGGATAAGCCTATTCTCGCGGTTTCGCCGACACTGCGCGAAACGCTGGCGAGAATCGCCGATAGCCCTATCACGTCCGACGTCTGAACCAGATGAGCAGACGCAGAGAGTTTCGAGCGATCCAGCGGAGCAGCGGGATTCCAGTTGAGACCGGCAGGTCCCGTTTCGAGGGAAGGTGGCGTGGTCAGCGATGCCGCAGTTACGCGCCAAAGGCTGGCCGCACCTGGAGCTTGTCCAAGTGCATGGCCACTGCACAGACTGATGAATGCCATCAAACATGCCGTCCGCATCACCAAAGGTTCACGGAGGCAGAACCGACTGTCAAGCTACGCCTTGATGGTGTATCGATCGGGACGTTAAGTTGTGCGCACCAAGTGCGGCGGCATTTGGGGCCGGCTCGGAGGCAACCTCCTCGGGTTGTTCCCGGGCCGTATTCGCTTTTGTACCAATAGTAGGTGGACACTGTCATTTACGGAGACTGCAGAATGCGGTGGAACAGGGGTGCCGGATGACCGCTACAGCTATGCGAAGCCACCTATGCGGCGCGCTTCGGGGATCAGATGTTGGAACCGAGGTGCATCTCGGAGGTTGGCTGCACCGCAGAAGAGATCTTGGTGGACTCATTTTCTTCGATCTTCGGGATCGCGCAGGCATAGTACAGGTGTCTTTTGGGCCTGACTGGTCATCTTCTGAGGTGATAAACGAGGCTGCAACCGTCGGTGCAGAGTCTGTCGTGCTTGTGTCTGGCATTGTTCACTCCCGGCCGCCCGAAGCGCAGAATCCCGATATGGCGACCGGAGAAGTCGAGGTGAAGGCCACCTCGCTGAAGGTAGTTGGGCCGAGCACGACGCCACCGATTCCCGTGTGGCGAACCAAAGGCGAAGACCTTCCTACCGAGGAATTGCGCTTGCAGCACCGCCACTTGGATCTGCGCCGGCCTGAAATGGTTCGGCACTTGGCGCTCCGTCACCGATTGTTGCAGCGGACGCGCGCTGTCTTGACCGAATACGACTTTTACGAGATTGAGACTCCGATCCTGACGAGGCCTACGCCGGAAGGTGCGCGTGACTATCTGGTGCCGTCTCGCGTGCACAAGGGCCAGTTCTACGCGCTTCCCCAATCTCCGCAGATTTACAAGCAGCTACTGATGATCTCCGGATACGATCGGTATTTCCAGCTTGCGCGTTGCTTTCGCGATGAAGACCTTCGAGCCGACCGCCAGCCCGAGTTCACTCAGGTAGATTTAGAAGCATCGTTTGTTTCGCCACAGGATATCTACGAGGTTGTCGAGGCTGTCCTGTTCGCACTGTGGGACGAAGCCGGTCATGACATAGCGCAGCCATTTAGGCGCATGAGCTATCAAGAGGCGCTCGAGACTTACGGTTCCGACAAACCTGATCTCCGATACGGTATGCCGATCGCAGACATCGGCGACGTTGTTCACGGCCGTGGCTTTCAGGCGTTCGAAGATGCCTTGAACCGTGGGGAACGAGTGAGGGGAATTCGGATTACGGGAGGCGCGCAGCTGTCGCGGAAATCAGTCGATGAGCTCACTCGACTCGCGAAAGACGCGGGTTGCGGAGGCTTGGCCACGCTCAAATGCTCCGGAGGTTCTCTGACGGGTCCTCTCTCCAAAATGCAGGGCATATCGGCGGACTTGGCCGAATTGCAGGATGGAGATCTCTTGGTGGCAACGGCTGGTCCTGATTCGATAGTATCGACCGCGCTCGATCGAGTGCGACGCGGTGTCATTGAGATGCTCCAGCCGGACAAGCTCACAGAACATGCATTCCTCTGGGTCGAGGACTTCCCATTGTTCGAGCGGGACCCTGAATCGGGCGAGTGGGTGTTCGCCCATCACCCATTTACGGCTCCCCGGTCTGCGGATCTGGATGCGCTTTTTGCGGGACAATACGAGAGCATTCGCGCTCAGCACTATGACGTTGTATACAATGGGGTGGAGTTGGGCAGCGGCTCGATTAGAATCACAGACCCGGAGGTGCAGCTGCAAGTGCTCTCAGCAATGGGGATTCCTCGTGAAGATGCGGAGGCTCGGTTTGGCTTCTTGCTCACGGCACTGCGCGCAGGAGCGCCACCCCACGGAGGGTGTGCTCTCGGCTTTGATCGAGTGGCGATGTTGCTTGCCGGGGTAGACAGCATACGCGACGTTATCGCTTTCCCGAAAACAACTGCCGCGCGGGCACTGTTCGAAGACTCGCCCTGTGGCGTTTCGGAGGCAGAGCTGAAAAATCTAGGCTTGGCGAAGCGGAACTCATGAGTGAAGTAGTTACTCACCGCCTGTCCGCCGAAGGTGCTGACATGCTTTCCCTCGCCGGCGTCAACGACGAGAACCTTCTCGAACTGGAACGCGTCACTGGCGTGCGTGCATCTTTGCGCGGCGACCACGTGACTCTGGCAGGCCCAATAGAATCGGTGGAGGCTGCGTCGACTCTCGCAAGCGCAATGATCGACAGAGCGAGAATGGGCGAAACAGTCACACCTGATGATGTTCACCGAATTGCAGGTGATCCTGGAGCCGAAACCGATCTCAATGGAAATGGTGACTCGAAGATCGTCTTGCCAGGCACTCGGAGGATAGTCCAGGCCAAGAGCAAGGGGCAGTTGGAGTACATCCGGGCGATGCGCGAAAACGAGATCGTCATCGGCATCGGCCCAGCGGGTACTGGCAAGACATATCTCGCGGTTGCCATGGGAGTTGAAGCCCTGGTTCGCAAACGCGTCGAGCGGTTGGTGTTGGCCCGACCGGCCGTGGAGGCAGGTGAGCGTCTAGGGTTCCTGCCGGGCGATCTCCAGGCGAAGGTGGACCCGTATCTGCGCCCTCTATACGATGCACTCGAAGTCCTAATGCCGGCTGCCAAGGTCCAGAAAGCGATCGAGTCACGCACGATCGAGATTGCGCCGATAGGCTACATGCGCGGTCGAACTCTGGCAGATGCATTCGTAATCATAGACGAGGCACAAAATGTCACCGGTGGCCAGATGAAAATGTGCCTTACGCGGCTTGGGTTGAATTCGCGTGCCGTGATAATCGGTGACAAAACGCAAATTGACCTCAACAGTCGAGAAGAGTCGGGATTGGTTCATGTAGAACGCATTCTTCCCGGCATCGAAGGTGTTGTTTTCTGTTATCTGGAAGACCGCGATGTCGTTCGCCATCGACTGGTGCGCGAGATCATCCGAGCATATGCGGAGGACCAGGGCGGATGAGTGTCAAACCACGAAAACCCGGTGTGAATTTCGAGCTCGAGCCCAGCGAGCGACCAGGTCTGATCGCCAGTCACGGGATCCGTTGGTTGCTGCTTCTGGCGTTGGCGATGCTGACATACCTGCTGTTCCCGGTGTCGGGGGAAACTGACGTCTACGACGTCGGAGATATTGCCGGCATCGAGGTCATCGCGCCGTTCGAGTTTCCCGTAATGAAATCGGCCGAAGACCTGGAGAGCGAACGGGAGTTTTGGGCGAGCCATGTGCCTCCTGTTTATGAATACAGGGAGGCAGCCCTTGACTCGGTGCGGCAGCATGCCAATGCGCTCTTTTCGTCACTTGACAGCGCCGTGACTCCGGCAGAGTTGATCGCAAGGGCCAGGGTGTTCGGGATACGCGATCGCGACCTGACTCCTGGAGAAGCTGAATACCTCCTGACGCGTGGCAGGCTCACAGCGTTACGACGCGCTGTGGATGTGATGATCGAACGCTATCTGTCGAGGGGCGTTCCTGATGTTGCCTTCAATACGAATGAAGTCAGCCCGCAAATCGTTGTAGTACGAAGTGCCACCGAAGAGAGTGTGGTACGGCGTGATTCGGTTTACGACTTCGAGAAGTTCATCCAGGCGTTGGACGCCGTATCCCCCGATCCAAATTCGCAAGTTGGCAACCAGCTATTCCGCGCGACCATCCAAAGCCTCTTTAGGCCCACTCTCGAGCTGAATCAGTGGGTGACGGATTCTCTCCGAGATGTGGAGCGCGCCGGAGTCGACCCCGTGGACTATACCGTCCAACAGAACGAACGCATCGTCGACGCCAACGAGGTAGTGACCGAAGAGATCCATGCTCGACTGATGGCTTTGCGGAGCCAACAGCTCCTTCGTGGTCTTGCAGAGACCGATTGGCTTGGAACTCTGGGCAAGATCTTCACGAATGCACTCGTTTTGGCGCTCTTCTGGGTGTTGTTGATGCTCTATCTGCCCGACACATACGCGTCGTTCAGGCAGTTGGGAGTCATGGCGTTGCTCTTTGGATTGGTGATAGTCGGGTCGGCAGCGACTGTACGGTTCTTGTCGAGTACAGCACCGTCACTCATTCCGATTCCGTTCGCGGCGATGCTCATGACAGTCCTGTTCGGCGGCCGGATTGCTATGGTCAGCGCGATGGTACTGGCTGTCTTGCTCGGACCCCAGGCTGCGTTCAGCGGGACGAATGCGCTATTTGTTGCCTTGGTTGGTGGTGTCGCGGCGGCTCTGAGTGTCCGAACGGTTCGCCGACGAAATCAGCTCTTGGTGTCTGTCGTCGTCGTTTCCGCTGCATTCCTGCTCGTTGGGTTGGCGGTGGGGCTACAATCCGAGCCCGACCTGATAGAGGTTGGGAGAACTGCAGGAGTTACCGCTGGACTCGGGGGGGTGAATGCGCTCATTTGCGCGGCGTTGGTGACGATAACGCTTCCGCTCTTCGAATCGCTCGCCGGTGTCACGACAGAGCTGACGCTACTCGAACTGTCGGACCCGGCCCGACCGCTGCTGCGACGGTTGGCGACGGAGGTGCCGGGCACGTACGCGCACAGCCTGGCGCTGGCAAATATGTGTGAGGCAGCCTGCAACGCTATTGGGGCAAACGGATTGCTTGCAAGGGTGGGATGTTACTACCACGACATAGGGAAGCTGAAGAAACCACAGTTCTTCGTTGAAAACCAGACTCCGGGCGCAAACCCGCACGACAAGCTCAAGCCGGAAGTGTCGGCGTCGATGATCAGGAACCACGTCAAGGAAGGTTTGGCGCTTGCCAAGGAACACCGCTTGCCCGATGATGTGACCGCATTCATCGCGGAGCACCATGGCACGATGGTGATCAGCTACTTCTTGGACAGGGCGCGCACCAAGAATGGCGATGCCGATGTGGAGCCAGGTGACTTCAGGTATCCCGGACCTCGCCCCCGATCGGTAGAGACTGCCGTGGCGATGCTCGCTGATGGCGTAGAGGCGGCACTCCGAGTGCTGGAAGATCAATCACCGGAGAACGTGAGCGAAGCAATCGATCACTTGGTTCGGCAGCGCATAGAGGCCGGACAGTTGAATGACGCACCACTTACGATGGCTCAGCTAACGCGCGTACGCAGTGAGTTCCTCAGGGTATTTGAAGGTGCACGGCACAATCGAATAGACTATCCGAAAGAGTCCGGTGGGCTGTCGGCAGGATGGGATGCCACCACCGACGCGTAATGTAACGGTCGATTGCCCAAGAGACGTTGACGGTCTTTCCGGACCAACTGTAACTCGGGCGATATCGGCAATTCTCAATGGTGAGGATGCCGGGGACGCAGAATTCAGTGTGGCGTTCCTTTCCGGGCAAAGGATGAGAGCACTCAACCGGCGCCTGTTCGGCCACGATAGATCTACCGACGTCATTGCATTTGGATTTTTCCACACTCATGTGCTGGTAGGTGACATCTACATCTGTCCATCTGTGGCACGAAGGTCGGCGGTCGAATTGAAGGTCCCTGAACGGGAGGAGTTGCTCCGCTTGGTTGTGCACGGGACGCTGCACTCTTTGGGATACGATCATCCCGCTGGGAGGAATCGGTGCAAGTCTGAGATGTGGAGATTGCAGGAAGTCTATTTGAGACAGATAATCGGAGTCGGGAAATGAGCCAAGCTGCCGTCTCTTTTGCTGCCGCGGCTGCTGCATTCATAGCTGCGTCATGGGCCGGCTTGCTGGTGATGTTGCAGGAAGCACCCAGTGGTGGCGCCGGTCCAAGCATCTCCTTATCACCGTCCACGAGGCAAGAGTTGAGTGGGCGCGTGACCCGAGTCGGTAGAATTACGTTGCTGTTGATATCAGGTATTGCCGCATCTCAGGCCATAGGTTGGTGGTATCAGCCGCCTCAGGTTGCGCTTGGGAGAGCACTCATGACGCTTGCACTCCTATACCTGATTGCCGAGGGCCTTCCGAGGAGCGCGGCCGTTCTGCTACCGAAGCTCGCTGCGGCACTCGCGCCGGTCGCGCGCATGACTGTTCTGCCTTTCGCACCGTTGGTTGCCGTCGATAGGTGGGTAGAGTCATCGATGGAGTCTTTGGTTCCAGCTCCGAAACCGACAGAGGATCGGTTCGGCAAGGAACATCGCGATATGCTACATGGAGTCTTCAGTCTTGGCGAGACGACAGTAGCTGAAGTCATGACTCCCCGACTCGATATCTCAGCCGTAGAATCAACCGCCGATTGGAACGTCGTCGTAGATTCGTTGGCCCGGAGCGACCATGCCCGCATTCTCGTGTACACTGAAGATCTAGACAACGTCGACGGAATCCTGTTTGCGAAAGACCTGACACCGGCTGTGGCGGGCTTGACGGATGCTCCGGCTGATTGGCGTGAGTTTGTCAGGCCAGCACAATTTGTACCCGAATCAAAGGTCCTCACTGCACAACTCAGGGATTTCCAACAAGTGAGATCGGGGATTGCGGTAGTGGTGGACGAATTCGGGGGCACATCGGGCCTCGTTACGCTCGAGGACGTACTCGAAGAAATCGTTGGCGAAATCCATGGTGAGTACGATGGAGATGTAGAACCGGCGGTTGAGAAGGAGGGAGAGGATCGGTTTTGGGTCGACGGTCGCTTGCCGCTGGACGATCTGTCGGAGTTGCTGGGTGATGTCTTCGAGCGGGAGGACGTCACCACTGTTGGAGGATTGGTCTACTCTGAACTCGGGCGGGTGCCAAGACCGGGTGAGGAATTTCGTATGGAGGGTTTTCGGGTAGTGGTAGAACAGATTGTGAAGCGTAGGATTAGGCGCGTTTACTTCGAGAGATTGACGGAAGCACCTGCGGTAGGATCGGAAGAGGACCTCGGCGAGTGACTGCGTCGATGATGATCGTGGGCGGACTAGTCGTTGGGTTGTGCGGCATGACAGCTGCTACGGCTAGTGCAGCCGCTAATCAGGTGGAGCTGTACCGATGGATCACGGGAAGGATGAGTGGGGCAACCGCAGCGCGGGCCCTGCTTTCCGGGCCGGCCAGGGTTGTTGGCGCTTCATTGGGGATTGCCTCGGCTGGGACCATTCTCACCGGCATCGGCGTTCGGGCTTTCCTGGATGACCTTTCTGCAGTCGCAATGGCTGTCGTGACCGTGTTGCTCGTGGTCCCAACGGTCGCGGTGATCTTCCACTCACTACCCAGGGTCATTGGGCGACGCTGGGCTGAGATGGTCGTGAAGGTCACTGTATCGCCCATCAACCGTCTTGCAGTGATATTCGCACCTGTGCTACCATCCGGTTCTGGCGTCCGACCAAGACTCGATCTGGCCGATTCGCAACTCAGACTAGCTGTCGGAGATACGGGGAACGTCGAAGATCTAACACTCGTATCCGGAGTCCTCGAGTTCACCGAACGTCAAGTGCGGGAAGTGATGACACCACGAACCGACGTAGTGGCAGTCGCAGACAATGCGACCGTGGACGACGTATGCAACACGTTTATTGAGTCTGGGTACTCGAGGTTGCCCGTGTACGCGGATTCCCTCGACAACATAGTCGGTATGTACTATGCGTTTGATCTTCTCAAGCTGTCGCCGGGCGGCCAACTCCCTGTGAGATCTGTTACACTTGCTCCGGTCACCAGGCTCTGTGCCGACCTGCTATTTGAGATGCAACGTGATCGGAGACAGGTAGCCGTCGTTCTCGACGAGTTTGGCGGAACGGCGGGCATCGCGACACTGAACGATCTCCTTGCTGATCTAGTAGAGGAAACGTTCGAAACAGCATCACCAATTCGGGCGGAGCCCATTGACCAACCTGTGGTAGTGGAAGTTGCCGGCACTGTCGAAGTCGGCGATATCGCAGAGCAATTCGGTGTGACGTTCCCCTTGGGCGCCGAGACTGTGAGCGGCATGTTATCGAGATCTGTGGGAAGAATACCAACCGCCGGTGAACGCTTCGAAATGGCCGGACTCGAATTCGACATCATCGAAGCGACGCCAACGCACGTCGAGCGTTTGACGGTGCGGAGAGCTGTGGGTGCCGTCACCAGGCTGAAATCGGCAGGTGGCAAATGACGAATCCCAATATCGACAGTTTGGCGCCAAGACACTCCCTCCTACGGTTGT
>CAYTDU010000124.1:0-10662 GCA_964436395.1 uncultured Gemmatimonadaceae bacterium
GACCTTGGCTACGATTTTCCAGATTTCCGTGGTGCGGGACGTCAAACCGCCCCTCGCGCACTTGCAGAGTTCTGCAATACAAAGCTCGAGGAGTACTATCCTCCGGACTCTTGCCACCGTGCCGAGGCCGAGAGCAGGCTCGAGCAGGAATTGCGGCTCAGCGAGTTGCACGGCCTGTGCGGTTTTTTTCTTCTCTATAGAGAGCTGCTGGAATTGGCGCACGAGGTCGCCGCTGATGTACGGCGAGGAACACGGCGTGTTAGTGCGAATCTACTTCCGGGCCGTGGTCGTGGGTCATCCGTATCATCGATTGTCTGTTACTTCCTGGGACTCTCCCACATCGATCCGATTCAGAACAGACTCTTTTTAGGTCGATTCCTGAATGAAGAACTTGCATCGATACCCGACATCGACCTCGATTTCCCGCGCGAGATCCGCAAAGAGTTGATTCGCCGAGTATATGACCAGTACGGTCACGACCATGTAGGTCTCGTCTGTTCTTTCCCTACCTACCACCTACGCTCGGCCGTGCGGGAAGTCGGGAAGGCGCTCGACCTTCCTGCCGGAGAACTCGAGAGAATCGCAAAACTCGGTGGGCATCAATCGGCCAGAGGCGTTCGCGAGGAGCTGCAGAAACTGCCCGGCCTCCAAGACAAAGCGGATTCACCTCTGTGGCAGCACTTGGGGGATCTGTGCGACAAGATCGCTGGCCTCCCAAGACACATCTCACAACATGTCGGCGGCATGATCATTTCCAGTCGTCCCTTGATCGAGTTGGTTCCTCTCGAACGCGCGGCAATGCCAGATAGAGTCATTTGCCAGTGGGACAAGGACTCCTGTGACGATGCACGATTTGTTAAGATCGATTTTTTGGCCCTTGGTATGCTTTCACTCGTCGAAGAATGCGTGGAGATGGTGGCCGAACGTGAGGGTATACCGCCCGACTTGAGCCGCATCGGTTTCTCGGATACGGCGGTGTACGATCAGATCTGCGCGGGCGACACTGTCGGCACCTTTCAGATCGAAAGTCGCGGACAGATTCAGATGATTCGACGGACGAGGCCGCGTAACCTCGAGGACATAGCCGTCGAAGTCGCGCTCGTACGACCCGGGCCGATTGTCGGGGGTGCGGTCAACCCTTTCGTGCGGCGCCGTGAAGCTCTCCGGATTGCAACCGCCAACAATCGCAGCTACGAACCACCTTTCGATCACCCTTTACTCAAAGACGCGCTCGCTGAGACGCTTGGAGTGATCGTCTATCAAGACCAAGTGCTGCAGGTCTGTCAGGCACTGGCCGGCTTCAGCGCCGGTCAGGCCGAGGCGCTGCGACGCGCAATGAGCCGCCGCCGCTCACTCGAGTTGATGCAGGGTTTCTGGGAGCAGTTTCGAGATGGAGCCGCCGCGCGGGGCGTGCCGGAATCCACCGCGCAGAAAGTATTTCAACAGGTAACTGCGTTCTCACAGTTCGGATTTCCCAAGTCGCATGCAGCCGCGTTCGGGCTGCTCGCATACCAGTCAGCCTGGCTTCGGCACTATCACCCGGTCGAATACTACACGGCACTGTTCAACAACCAGCCAATGGGCTTTTACTCCCTCGACGTGCTGGGTAGGGACGCGAACCGCCACGACGTCGAGATACAGATGCCAGACATCAACAACAGTGACGTCTACTGCACCGTCGAAGACGGCACGGTACGTGTCGGATTCAGCTTCTTGCGAGACTGGGGCATGGATGTCGCCGAGGAAGTCGTACTAGAACGCGAGCGAAATGGTCCGTTTCAGTACCTTGCGGACTTTGTGCGCAGGGCACCAGGCGGGCTTTCGAGAACCGCCATTGAGAACCTCGTCTGGGTTGGTGGCTGCGATTCTTTCGGTCTCACCAGGAGAGAACTACTTTGGCAGGTAGGACTCTGGCTACCGCCGAAAGCAGAGCAGTCCGATCGTAACCGCGTACGTCGCCAGTTGGAGTTACCCCTCACCCATCCTTACGAGCACATGTCCTTTCCCGATGTCCAAGGTGACGAACGTATTCTTGCCGAATATCAGATGATGGGTTTTGCTGCAAGCGGCCATCCGTTCACGTTGTTGGCCGACGTGCTCCCGCCAAACGTCGTGCGAAGCGATCGCCTCGATCTACACGAAGAGGACTGTGACGTTCAGGTTGCAGGTTTGGTAGTTGCCCGCCAAAGACCTGAAACCGCAAAAGGATATTCGTTCATTTTGCTTGAAGACCAGACAGGCATGATCAACGCGGTGGTTCGCCCTGACATTTACGACCGCGACCGTATCACTATTCGCACCGAACCATACCTGTGGATTCTCGGAAGGCTGGCAAAGGACGATGGAACCGTGAATATCATAGCAAAAGAAGTACGACCACTGCGGTTACGCAAACATACCGTCAGGGAGCACCCGGAAACTGTCCACAGCCAATCCCCATACAGGTTTCTGAAGAACCTCCGACGGGGTCGATCTCAATCGAGAGATTGGTTTTAGTCCGGGAGCGACAAACCTCGAATACGCACGATCCGTTCTATCGTCTCCCCAATCTTGTTATTGGGGGTCGACGCACCCGCCGTTATGCCTATCAGCTTTGGACCATCGCCAAGCCACCCTTCGACCACGACGTCTTCCATCGAGCCTACCGGTTTGTAGCAGATGCGGTTCTGTTCTGGATCGATGCACGAGGCGTCGGCGATGTGAAAGGTGGGACTACGTGTCGAACACAACTTTGCGAGATGGTTGGTATTGCTGGAATTGTACCCCCCGATCACCACCATCATGTCAAGAGATTCCTCAACCAGATCGAGCACGGCATTTTGCCGCTCCTGGGTTGCTGTGCAGATGGTCCCAAACGACCGAAAATGCTCGTCGATGTTCTCTTCCCCGTAACGACTGATCAACGCGCGCCGTACACGATTCTCGATGGCAAGGGACTCGGATGCCAGCATGGTAGTCTGGTTGGCGATTCCCACATATTGCAGGTCGCGCGAAAAATCAAAACCCTCAGACACCTTGTCGGCAAACGTGGCCTGCAGGACGGATGGATCGCCCTCACGTTCAATGAAGTTGCAGATCAGCTCCGTCTCATCCTGGTCCCGAACCACCACGTAGTTCCCAGTACCGTACTTCTCTATCTGACTAACGGTTGCTTGAGTTTCTTCGTGGAAGTGTTTGCCGTGAACGAGCGACGTGAAGCCATCCCGCGCGTACTGTTCGACCCGCTTCCAGACATTGAGCACCGACCCGCACGTCGTATCGACGAGCACGCAGCCCGACTCCTGCAACCGCCGCAGGTCCTGCGTGGTCACCCCAAAAGCAGGAATGATGACTACATCGTCGTCAGTTATGGAGGAATAGTCGAACCGCCCGTCGGAACCTGGCACCAAGATTGTCACGCCCATCTGTCTCAGCGTTTGATTCACATGCGGGTTGTGTATTATCTCACCCACGAGGAACAGGCGTTTACCTGCGAACTTGCGTGACGCCTCGTATGCGTATTCGACGGCACGCTCCACGCCGAAGCAAAAACCGAATTCCCGAGCTAGGCGAAAGTTCAGGTTCCCCACTTCGAGAAAGAAGTCATTTTCCCTTATGCGATCTACTATCCGGCTGTGGTAATCGATGGAAAGAGTCTCGGCCACCTCACGCCTCAAACCAAAGCCTTTGCGGAAGTATTTTTCCGTCACTTCGTCATCCTGCATCAGAGGTGGAATCAGACGCCAGAGTGGAATCCCGCAAGACCTGGCAATATTCAGCTGAGAGCGGTCTTACCGGGATACTTTCGAATACGCCAACGTAGTGCGTGAGAATGTCGAGGTTGATTTCCCTTAGAGTGGACGTAAAGCGCCCGCTTACCTCATCGCCAAGCTCAATCAGCTCAAGCATGCCGTCATATGCCTGAAAGCCTAGTGCGTCTGGTTCGTCAAAGATCTGAACAGCAATCAGTGCGGCGGGCGCTGTGGGAAACTCTGCAGCAGCAGGAACCATAGGGTATTCGCCAATACGATTTTCACTCGGCATTCGCAGCAGCAGCGCAGTGCCCAACCCCTCGGGCCCGGCATACATCTCGAGAACACCTTGTTGGTCGCATATTCCTGCGTGAGTACTCCACGAACCATGGATGTCATGATCGCCAGCGCTAACGGTAACCAGCTTTCCGCGGCGAGCACGTGGATAGGATGGCCGTGGTGGAAGCTGCGCAGCCGTCAGCCGTGCTGTATCCGTATCACGCAACCGGGGGGGCTCGTCCAACGATTCGGGCTGGTCGCTGCACGCCGTCACGAACGCTGACAATGCAAGCACTACTAACGCCACTGAGCGCAGGGCGGTTGGAATCTCGAGAATTGGCAGATACATGTTTTCAGAAGCTAGTACTGTATGCAATAAATGCCACTGCGCATGGTGTGTGCACCTCAAGAGCTTTGTTGTGTGCTACTACGTTGGTTTTCTGGAGTGATTCAGCGGTAGGCGCTGAACGCTAAATCGAATCGCACGCCGTTGGTGGGTCTCAGCCCCTTAGCGAGGTTGAATCGGATCATCCCGTTTATCAAAGACAATCCAACACCACCCCCCACCAAAGGATCTGACGTGAACGTATCTCCCGCGTCTATGAAGACCACTGGAGCCCAGAAGTTGGACCTGGCGACTGCGAAATCGAGCTGCGCAGACCAGAATTCGCGACCGGACCTCACGCCATACTCGTAACCTCTAACCGTGTGCGGCCCCCCTAAGCGAAATGTATGTTGTGGCAGAGCATCTCCTTGGCCAACACCGGCGCGAAGCGTCACAGTGCCTGTTCGTCGCAACACCCTGAACGGTATCGCCGTAGTGCCCCAATACCGTGCCGAAAGCAAGGAGTCGGTACCAAGCAGATCGCCACCTAAGACTGCAGAAGCCGGACCGATGGTCACGGGCCTAGTAATCCCTGCCCGATAGTATGTATCCTCCGCCACTGGCGGGTTTGCTCGGAAATCTCCTTCGCCCCAAATGCCTGGAAACGGTGCGCCGACTTCGGTACGCATAGATGTGTGGCGTTCAATCCGTGCGTCGAACGTAAAATCTCTCAGCAACCCGACGTTCCATTGATAGGTTATGCCTCCTCCCAACGAGAGGAAATAGTCGGCATCGTCGTGGCCGGCGAAGAAAGCGTTCATCGAGTTGCCTATACCCTGCCCGGCTGTCCACGGTTCGAATTCTTGAACCGTTCTGTATGCCGTGACCTCGAATCGTCCGCCTGGGCCGTCTCTGAGCCAGGTGAGCGACCCGGTGGGACGCCAATCACCTATTCCAATCCTTGCTGTTGCATGAACAGTGGTGAAAGCAGGCCCCGGCCTCAGTTGATACCCCAAGCCGAAAGATGCGCCCTGCACGCGATTGAAGCGTGCAACGTCCGAGAATCGTTCCCAGGCAAGTCCGTATTGGGTTCTTCCAACCCACTCCGCTGGCAGTTCCTCTGACAGCTTTGCCAGAGCCACAAGCGATTCGCGAAAGTGTTGTTCTTCCTCTCGTTCGAGTGAAATCTCGAAATCGGTGTCCCATTCATGACTCAAGAGAGTATCCGTTGGTGGGACCTCCATCTCCCACCGGCCATCGGTCCAGGTTCCCGTCTTGAAATACCCACTTCTGTACCGCTCCGCAGAGTTCTCGGGCTCTGCGCCGCTTTGGTCGTCAGAAACCCTAAGCCGCGTGTGGGTCGTTTCTCCTTCCCCTTCCTCGATGAGCGAATCCAAAGGAACCACAAATAGGGCTTCTGGACTTGTGTTCACTCTGTAGTCACGGAAGTCGGATATGAAGCGAATGGGGATGGTTGCATTAATGAACCACGGTATCTCAACGGTAAGAGAGAGCAATTGGCGGTGCGGTAGCCAGTAACGGTTCTCGATGAGCGCGTATTCGATGTCGGCCTGGACGCTCAACACACGGTTGGCCATTTGGTTTTCTTCGCGTGCTCTTGAGCTATCCTCCGGCGTCGACCCATCGGGCTCATCCCACAAATACTCACCGACGAACACAATCATGAGTCGCACCACGTCGCCGGTGTCCTGGTCGATCCACATATCGCCCGCAACCAACGACGCCCCGAGGCGTTTGGGTTCCACGCGCATCTTGACCGCTCGCACATTTCTGCCTGGCACGTTGATTCTCACCGAATCGGTGATCGCAAAGCGGTAGTGCTCCGTCGCTCCCGTCGCCAGTGGGTGAAGTGCAGGTGTATCAGGCAAGTCGATCAGGCTAATCTGGTCACCGAAGGCCCGCGGTATGAACCAAGGTCGGTCGAACCACGCATCCTGAGCGAACTCCCGCTCACCTTCTTCCATTTCCGCCGCGACGTCGTCTCCCATTCCCGCGACAATCCTGAAGATTGGCGCTGCAGCCCTCGCGCCCAAAGCCTGCACCTTCAAGTCGTTCGGTGCTTGCCAAGTCACTCGCGCCACAGTCTCGCGAACCATGAGCGTGGTCAACCTCGAGAACCGACTCCGCCCCGCAGTGGCGTCGACTCGCGTTTCCACAATCGCACTGTAATCCCGTACGAGCGAGTCTTGTCTGATGTGGCGCACGCGCGCACGAGCATAAAGCTCCGCTGTCGTTGCGTCGCTGAACGTTGCGGTTTCGCCTTGCTGTGGGGCGAGTGTTGCCAGGAACCCGACTAGGACGGCTGTGACCATTTGCCGTGGCCACTCCGGTGCAAACCGTACTCCTTGAGTCGACGCCAGAGCGTCGTACGAGATATTCCTAGTGCCCGTGCACTCTGGGCGAGGCGCCAACCATTCCCTTCCAACGTCTGCACGATCGCGTTACGCTCGCGCTCTGCCAAGGTTTTGGGCCTATTGCCCGTCTCCGGCAGGTAAACTGCCTCACCTACTTTCAAATCACCAACTCGCAACGGAGCTATGCGTGCGCCGAGCCGCGCCAATTCGGGAACCAGGCGCTCGGCTTCCCGCGGTGTGTCTCCCGCAACGGTATGCAGGGTTTCCTCAGCGGGGCTGTTAGCGTACACCACACGACCGTGGGGGTCGAACACCACAACTCCCTCGCTGAACGAGTCGAGCACCGCTCGGGCCAGCGGCGAAAACACGGATGACATGGTCACTACACCTTGGTTGGTCACGCACGCTTATGTACGCTTGAGACACACCGAAGGTTTCATTTCGAGTCGTCATGTTCGACTCTTGAACCCAGTAGTAGTTGTCACTTTCAACCACGCACACAACTGACCATCTAGTCAATGCGGTAAAGGCAGCATATCTTGGCTAAGGGAGGCAACGCTCCTGAAGCATGCTGACCGTCCAAACAGTCAGGAGGCTCTATGGCAGCAAAACGTGGCGAGGCCAGGCAACGGATTCTCAATTGTGCGTCCGAGCTTGTGCGGAAAAGCGGTGCCGATGCGATGAGCATTGAGGCCGTCGCGGCAGCTGCAGGATCTGCAAAAGGACTGGTTCACTACCACTTCAAGACAAAACAGGGACTTTTGTCAGCGGTTGCCGAAAACCTGGCTGCAACGAGGATGGAACACTGGTCGGCAGCATTCGCTGCGCCATCCGCCCAGGATGCAGTGGGCCAAACCTGGGCATTGTTGACCGCAGAGTCAGCAGACGGCACGGTGCGCGCGTGGCAATCGCTAGTTAGCGGTTTAGAAATATTGACTGACGGGCTGGCCAATAAACTCCGTTCAGGCTTTTCGGTCGGTTTGACAGAGGAGTTCACTTCCTTGCTGCGAACCGAGCTGGGATTGACGCCAACAATACCAGATCCAGAGATCGGCATGCTGCTGGAAGCACTGATTACGGGCATTGGATTCCAACTCGGAAGTGGCACGGACCCACTCGAGTTGGAAGGAGTCTACTCGGCCGCGTGGTTGGCCATGCTATCGTTGACGCAACCAGCGTCTTAACGGCGACGTCGGTAGCGGCGATTCCGATCAGATGGTATCCGGCTCAGCCGGTCTCGCATTTCTTCGAGCGACTTGGCACGAACCAACTCTCGCTTTCCCCTGACCACGCTGAACCGATACGGTCTATCGAGTTTCTCCAGGTCACGTGTTCGGGTTCGTCTCGCCAGCGATTCCCGCAAGCGCAAACGCACAACCGGTATGGCTTCATCCAGTTCGTATTTGAGCGGAATCTTGTTTCCACGTACCGTGATAGACTTGGGCAAAGCGTCAAGAGGCCCTGTTTGTTCAACAGTGAGAAAGTCTGCGACACTCAGCCGGATAGTGGTGTCGAGGAATTCCTGCCAACTCGATACGTCTGCAAGCTGACCCAGCAGATTCTCCTCGGCGCGGTCTGGCCCAGCTTCCTGGAGGGTACCGCCAGACCGTCGGTAATACTCGTCCAAACGTCTCACAATCTTCGTGACACGTTGCTGGTTCGGATGAGGTGTTACGCCTTCGAGGAGTTTCTTCGCTAGTTCCCGTCTTGCTGCGTCTTCCTGCCCCTGCGGAAAACCATCGACTATAGCCGTGCTTTTTCGATCGAGGATGAATCCGGCATACTTTGAGGTCTGTACAAGCGAGAGCCGGGAACGTCCTTTTGTGCTGCGTAGCTCGATTTCTGGAAATCCCCGTGCCGCATATTGCTGAAGCAGTTTGAAGGGAATACTCGTACCTTCGATCGCGGCGCGTGGGGAGCCGAACCGGTTGGCAAAGTATGAGATCGTCCCTGCGACCGCCGAGTGACGACCGCATACAGAAGACATCGATAGTCTCACCCGTTCTCCACCTGCGGTTTCACCGTCGATGGCCAGATCGAACGGCATGATCGCTGCGACTAGATCCCGATAGTCTCGGAGCACTTGTTTTGTCACCTTTGGCAGCCGTTCCGGCAACGGTCGTTCGACTGTTCTCATCACCGAAGCCATGCCAAGCGCGATGTCTTCAATCCCTTTCACCAACACACCTCGGTATTCGGCCCATTCGTCAATCGACTCGTCGAACTGATGCCGTTCGAGCCCGTACACCTCGCCGACGAAGCCAGTCTCGTTCAACACCTCGGCGTAGATACTGTATCCAGTCAGGTGGTCGCTACCCGAGACGACGAGACCGCGAAGATTCGGATCCTCTCTGGTCAGGCGATGCAGTGATTCGATATTCGCCATCACTGCAACAAACTGTAGGAGGTTCTCGTCCGCGTGGACCAGGAGTTCCGCCCAAGGTCTGTCCACCGGCATCGCTTCAACGTCCCTACCGTACGCGGTCAGCCGCCCCTCTTCAATCAACCCTCTCTCCGTCATCTCCCGCACTGCATTCCGGTAGGCTCGACGATCTAATGTGACGGGCAGTTCCAGGTCTGACAGATCTATTCCAAGGGCTGCTGCGGTGAGAGCTACTCGCTCGCTGTCGCCGGCGAGTTGGAAATCCGGGGTGGTTGGCTGTAACGACTCAAATTCGATATCGCGATCGGTGAGCAGAATTACTTCCCCGTTGGGAACGCGTCCGTGTACCCGCCCCGCCATCTGCAGAATTTCGTTCGCACTCAAATGCTTCGGCGTGAGCACGTTTTTGCCACGATCGATCACCACGTTGAAGCAAGCGTCCGCGATCACCACGGTGTCGAGACCCTGAACGTTGAGCGCCGACTGGCCCGCCTGCGTCATTGCTAGCACAAAGGGCTTCTCCGCCGTACCCTCCAGGAAAGGTCTGATGACACGTATCGGCTCTCCGCCATGATAGAACGTCGTTTTCAGTCTGCCACCACCACGGCTCAACATCGCGGCGGCTTGTTCAACCTGCGCACGCGTGGGCAGGAACACCGCTACGCCCCTGCGTTCGCGAATCACGCGCCTCACGAAATGCGCGTCCAGGAATTCGAAAGGGTCACCCGACACGTACTTGACGTCCGCCGCCAGATCCGGGTCGAATGCGGTCGTCTCGAGCATTCCGGCAGAATTGAGGTATTCCGCGTAGAACGTCGGATCGACGGTCGCCGAAAGCCAAATGAACCGGCACCCCAATCTCTTGCCCAACGCGAGACAAAGCTCCAGTTCAGCCGATGTCTGGTGGATTTCATCGACGATTATGGTGTCTCGACTGTCAATCAGATTGTCCTGGAACCAGCGCCGCGCAATTCCGGTGGTCACGATCACGACGTTCCAACTTGGCGTCTCGGGCGTGGCTTCTCGTTCCCTATTGACGACGCCGACCTTGAGAGGGGCTTGCAGGATCTCCTCTGCAATGGGACGGATCGAAAGTGTCTTTCCGGTACCTGTGCCTGCCACTATGCCGAATCCTACGCCCTCGCGAGCGAGACCCCGGATCTCGGTGCCGTGCTCGCGTTCGAGAACCGTGTCGATGTCAAGCTCCATCGCCAACTCGATCGTCTCGCACGCCGCTCGGGTGGGAGCGATCACGATGATGCGACCGCTTGTAGGTTCGGCACGTCGGTATTCGTCCGGATTCGGCGGCAGGTAATGATCCCGGACCCGAGAAAGCGGGCTCATTGGCTCAACAAGGTGGGGTTGTCTGGGTACATTGCAACCGATTCATTCAAGCGTGGGACGATCATCAACGAACCATAAGCGGACCACGTTCAAGCTAATCATAGAAGCAACACTGAGAAGAAGCTCATGAAACTGCACACCAAAATCCTGATTGGATTGATATCGGGGGCCTTGCTGGGTCCACTTCTGGCCGACGTTCCGATCCTGGGGAATGTTGCACTCTTC
>CAYTDU010000125.1:0-10552 GCA_964436395.1 uncultured Gemmatimonadaceae bacterium
GCGGGTGGATTGGGATTCGCAATCGCGCTGATTAGTCGCCCCGGTAAAGAAGCCATGGGGCTCTTAGGGCAGGCTGCTGAACCAGGGCATTTCAACTTTGTCGAAAATCTAGTTTCGTGGTTCCCCAGGAATCCTATTGGAGCGATGGCCAATGCCGAGATGCTGCAGATTATTGTCTTCTCGATGATCGTTGGAATCGGTCTGATCTTGATGGGCAAGAAGGCTGAGGCACTGACCAGGTTCGTAAACGATGGCGCAGACCTCATGATAACCATCACCGAGTTTGTCATGAAGACCGCTCCCTACGGAATAATGGCACTTGTTGCCAATATGGTCGCCAATATGGGTGGGAGCATGCTGAAAGAAGTTTCCCGTTTTTTGATTGCTGACTATTTGGCGCTGTGTGTGTTGTTGACCGTTACGTATCCTCTCCTGCTCAAGTTTGTGGGAAATGTCAGGCCGCTTCGGTTCTACCGAAATGTTCTCCAGCCAATGCTGGTGGCGGCAAGCACAACCTCGAGCGGAGCTACCCTGCCGGTATCTATTGCAGCGGCAGAGGACAACCTTGGCTTGCCCGAAAAGATCTGGGGATTCACGCTTCCTCTGGGAGCGACCATCAACATGAACGGCATGGCTGCGGCAATTGGCGTTATCGGCGTATTTGCCTGCAATCTTCACGACATACCCATTACGCCCGCTCTGATGCTGCAGTTCATGTTCCTTGGAATGGTGTTGTCTGTTGGTGCTGCGGGCGTGAAAGGTGCCGGACTTGTGATGTCCAGCATACTGCTCAGTACTCTGGGATTGCCGTTGGCGCTGATACCTGTCCTAGCCGCACTCTGGCCAATACTCGATATCGGTCACACCGCATGCAACGTTACAGGCGATCTCGTCGGCTCGACAATTATTGGTTCTCGCATGGGGATGCTCGATGAGGAGATTTTTTGCGGATCGAGGGCGCAACGAGCTGAGTAGATGAGTGGACCGCGTGTAGGTTGAGCGTCTCAACGAAGACTGTTCCCCACTGCTTGGCGTCAGAGCCACACCTTCATGCGCCAGCCCAAGGGCAGGTTAAACCAGCTGGTTCCATTCCTCAACATCCCGGAAGCTCAATGAGAACGGATGTGAAGCTACACGCCGTGGCTGATGATTTCGTAAGGAACCGTTAGCCGCGGTAGACGTTCGTATTCGCCTTCATCCGCGTAGTCTGGTTAGCACCAACTGAGGCGGAACTCCGGATTTGAAGATCAATAAGTAAAAACCACTACCACAATAGGCAGGATTACGAATACTCGGCGCATGGCTTTCTCCTACAATGCACACAATGTTGCCGACGTAATTGGTGCCAATCTTGGTGTCACACTTGCCAGCAGGTGGAATATGCCCAAGGTCGATCGGAGTGGATTAGAGTTGAGCCCACGAGCTGTGCCTCCTGAAAAGAGCGAGGAAGGGCCCAAAGAGAGCGCCGTTCGCCGTACCTACTTGGAGTTGCGCAACCTCATTGTGAGCGGCGCCATGGCACCGGGCAGTCCGGTCATCGACCAACGCGTGGCTGAGGTGATCGGAGTTTCACGTACGACGGTACGCAGCGCGCTGAGCCAGCTTGCTGCCGAGGGATACGTGAAGTCCGTCAGTCTCGGAGAACATCACTCTCGGTTCGACGTCGGGCCTCTGACGATCGACGAGATGCGCGAGTGGTACTCGATCTACGGCGCGCTCGAAGGAATCGCGGCCAGGGGGGCGGCGGCGTTGCCGGGGCCGCGGCGACGGGAGATCGGGGAGCGCGTCCGCGAGTTGGCGCAGGCTCATCTCGAAGCAGGGAGCGGAGATGATCCCCGCCACGACCAGGTTCAGCGGATCGATGCCGCCCTGCACAATACTTACGTGCAGGCCGGGGGGGGACCAAGACTCCTTCAGCAGTATGCCATGATCGGTCCGCACGTCGAACGCTACGGAATCTTCTACGCAACCGCCCTCATCCGAAAGCTACCATCGGAGATCTACCACGAGCACTGCGCCATCGCTGACGCGATCGCGGCCGGGGACCCGGATCTGGCGGAGCGCTCAGCCGTGGCCAACTGGCGCAACGCTACGGTGCGGTTCGAAACCGTGATGCGTAGGTCGGGAGAGCGAGGGCACTGGGCGGCAGAAGGTAAGGGAGAGTGATACCACGTGTTGCAATAAGAGAGACGCGCGGCGATCAACAAGCAACCGCGAACTCTACGTCTTCAAACCTTAATCTGGCTGTGACCTACGACAGATGGACCATGACAATAGGAGGTGTGATGCGATACATGTTCTTTGCGTTCTCGTTGCTGCTCGGGCTTGTTGCGCCGACTTCAGTGCAGGCGCAAATGATTGGCGATTCCTCGCCACAGTTCGGAATCGACGTTCGCGGACGGACGGTGACGTTGGCCGAACCCGTCCAGGATCCGGGAACCATCAGCGGAAGAGTCACCGATGCGGTGACCGGAGCACCTATTTCGTCGGTACAGATCATTGTCGAGGAGTCAGGCTTGATGGTAGTGACCGACGAGGACGGCCGCTACCTGCTGCAGAACGTTCCGGGGGGGCGCCATAGGCTGCTAACGCGGCGGATCGGCTACGGGGCCATGTCCGCGGTGCTCACGGTTACGTCCGGGGCGACCGTCGAGCACGATTTCAGCCTGTCTCAGCAGATCATCGCTCTCGATGCACTTGTGGTCACGGGTGTGCCCGGCGAAACCAGGGTACGGGCAGTTGGTAACGCGCTCGAAAGGCTCGAACTTGAGGCCGTTACGGAGGCGGCCCCGGTGGTGAGCGTGCAGCAAGTACTCGAGGGTCGGACTCCGGGCGTGAACATGATGGGATCCGCCATGGTCGGTGCCGCTCCGCGCATGCGCATCCGCGGCGCGTCGACGTTCTCGCTCTCCAACAACCCCCTCGTCTACATCGACGGCGTCCGGGCAGACAGCCGGGAAACCACGGGCTATGGGGGGGGGAACAATGCGGGCTTGCGTTCGGCTCTCAGCAGTCTGGACCCCGAGCAGATCGAACGGATCGAGGTGCTCAAAGGCCCGGCGGCCGCGACGCTGTATGGAACGGAGGCTTCACGAGGCGTGGTCAATGTCATCACGAAGCGCGGCACCGCCGGCGCAACACGGCTGGACGTGATGGTCCGACAGGGGTTCAACTGGACGCAGAACCCCGCGGACAGGATCGGCTACGAAAACTACTGGATGAATCCCGAGGGCGAAGTGCTCTCCCTGAACGTGGTGGATCACTGGAGTGAACAGGGAAAGGACATCTACACGACTGGACAGGTCCAGGCCTACAGCGCGACGCTCACTGGCGGTACCGAGGACGCGAAGTACTTCATTGCCGGCACATACTCGGACGAGACCGGGATCCTCGATTACAACTGGTCGAAGAAGCTGAACCTCCGCACCAATATCGATGCGCAGCTAACCGATCACCTAGCAACCACGCTGAGCCTGGGATACACGAGAGGCAAGGACCGTCTGCCCGTTGACGGCTACCGAAGCGTCACGGAGGGGGTACAGTTCGGCAGTCCGCGCTGGCTGCCGGAGAATAGGTGTGAAGAGAGCCCCGGCTTCGGTTGTGATTTATACGACGGGTTCATCAGTGGAGCCGTTCCGGCAAGGGATCGCTCTCTCAGCAACACCCAGAATCTGGACCGCGTTACCGGTGGTATAACTCTCAACAATACTGCTTTTGGGTGGCTCACGAACCGACTTACCGTCGGTATCGACTTCACCAGCGAGCTGAACGTCCGGATGCGAGAGTTTCAGACGAACGACACGACGATAGCGTCGCTGGGCTCCGTCGCCGCCATGGGCTACCGCGACGAGGGTCGGCGGACCAACGTCATGTCCACCGTAGACTACGCGTCCACGGCGGAATTCGACTTGACGGAGGCGCTCACAACGGCCACGTCGGTGGGCTTTCAATACTACACGAGGACTAATAGCTACCTCAATGCCGGCGGGCAGCAATTTGCGGGCCCGGGCCTGAGCACTGTCAACGCGACGGCCGTGCTGGGCGTGCCGGGCAACAACGACATCACCGACAAGTCGCTCGGCTTATACGTCCAGGAAACGCTGGCGCTCAACGACCGACTGTTCTTGACGGGTGCGGTGCGTGTTGACAACCACAGTGCGTTCGGCACTGACATCGAGTTCGTGACGTATCCGAAGGCTTCGTTGTCCTGGGTGATTACGGACGAGCCGTGGTTCGGCCCGTCGTTTTTGCTTTCCTCGCTGCGTCTCCGGGGCGCGTGGGGAAGATCCGGAGAACAGCCGGCGGCTTTCTCCGCGCTCCGAAGCTGGGCCGCCGTCACGGGTCCGCAGAGTACATCCGGAGTGACACCGAACACGGTCGGCAATCCCGATCTCACGGCGGAGGTGGGCGAGGAGATCGAAGTTGGCTTCGATGCGGATTTGCTAAACGCCCGCCTCGGCCTCCAGTTCAGCTACTACGACAAGCGCACCCGTGATGCGATCCTCGAGCGAGACCTTGCTCCCTCGACCGGCTTCACGGGCGCGCAGTTCTTCAATGCGGGAAAGATCAAGAATCGGGGCGCGGAGGTCCAGTTGAATGCGACGTTATTCGACCGACCCGGACTCGGGTTGGACGTGAGCTTCAGCGGCTCCTGGAATTGGGCGGAAATCGAACAGCTCTCGGGGCAGCCGGGTGACACTTCAATCGTCTTCAATAGCTGGAGTTCGATGGAGCATCGCGTCGGGTACGCTCCGAACAGCTGGTTCGGCGTCGACGTCGTCAGCGGGGACATCGACCCGGCGACAGGGGCTACGGTCAACGCGATGTGCAGCGATGGGAATGGCGGGATTACACCCTGCTTCGACGCCTCCGGGGCCGTCGTCGCCCCGCGTGTGTATCTGGGCCGAGCGATCGCGCCCTATGAGGCGTCGTTTACTACCGACGTCCGCGTGGGCCGGCGTTTCCGGTTCCACGCTCTGTTCACGTCCGAGCTGGGCCACAAGCGGTTCGACAACACCTTACGGCAGCGATGCCGGCTCTATCGGGTATGCCGGGTGAATTTCTACCCCGAGGAAGCCGACGACGTCTCGCTCATGGCAGGGATTCAGAGCGGGAATGCGATCATCGACCCGTGGGTCAATGACGTTGGTTTCGTCAGACTGAAGGAGGTATCTGTTTCCTACGAGCTCCCCGAAAGTCTCTTCGGCGTTCGACGCGCCGTCGCGCAGATCGCCGCCCGAAATATGCTGACGTTCACGAATTGGACCTCATCCGACCCGGAAACCATGTTCAGCAGCGGCAGCAGGGCGTTCATGGAGCAGAACAACATGCCGCTGCCTCAGCAGATCACCACCTCGATCCGGCTCAGCTTCTGAGCCCCGGAAACCACAAAGGAAAGGATGTTTACCGATGTCTCTTAAGACTCTTTCATTTATGGCTCGGGCTGGCGGATTGACGACTGTCCTGGCAGTGCTGGTTGCCAGCTGCGACTTCGACACCCTTCTCGAAGTTACCGATCCCAGCCGTCTCCTCGCGGAGGACGTCGAGATCCCTTCACAGGTCAACGCTCTCATGGCCGGACTCGAGTCCGACTTCGTGTGTGGCTTCGGTGCCCACGTACTGGTGAGCGCGGCTTTCAGCGACGAATACGAGGACACCAACTCCGGCGGCGACAACTGGTCTTTGGACCGGCGGCGTCCCCAGAGCATGGATTCCTGGGGCGACAACGACTGCACGGATAACGATCTTCCCTCTGCCTACCTCCCGGTATCGAGAGCCCGCTGGGTGGCGGACAACCTGGTGAACCTGCTTGGGGAGTGGACGGATGCGGAGGTGCCGGCTCGGCAGGAACGACTCGCCAGGGCCTACCTCCTTTCCGGCTTCAGCCTGTACGCGCTGGGCGCGGACCATTGTTCGGCTGCCCTCGACGAGGGCCCGGAGCTCACGACCACGCAGGTCTTCACAGAGGCCGAATCTCGATTCTCGGAGGCTCTGAGCATCGCTCAGTCGCAGGGCCTGACCGAATTGGCGAACGCGGCATTGGTGGGTCGCGCCCGAATCCGCCTCTTTCTGGGGAACACCGCCGGCGCGCTGGCCGACGCACAGGCCGTGCCGGCCGGTTTCGTCATGAACATCTACCCGGCGGACACGCCGAACCGGTTGCGCAACCGCATCTACAACGCTGACCATTTCACCTTCGTGTTCGGTGTCCCCGAGTGGTCGCGAAATCTGACAACGGGCGGAGTCCCAGACCCGCGCACGGCCACGTTCGATACCGGGGAGCCCAACGGTGGTTGGGCGCCCACTACCGTCCATGCGCAGACAAAGTACACGGCGCAATCCTCGCCGATGCCGATCGCGCGCTATGAGGAGGCTCAGCTCATCATCGCCGAGATCGAGGGCGGTCAGACGGCTGTGGGGATCATAAATGCGCTCCGCGCTCCTCATAGTCTCCCGGCATTCGCGAGCACGAACGAGACAGAGATCCAAAACGAAGTGATCCTGGAACGCCAGCGTGAGCTGTGGTTCGAGGGGCACCGTGCGTACGACATCCGTCGGTTGAACCTTCCGCTCATCCCCGCAGCGGGCGAGCCCTATCAACCTGGGATCAAGGGCGGAACGTACGGAGACCAGACGTGCATCCCGTTGCCGATCGTCGAGCTGTACAACAACGCGACGATCCGGGAGGGAAATTGACCTCGGCAACGACCCTCATTTCGCGGGCTGACTACCTGTCGTTCAAGACGAGCATCAGTTGAGCGACGAAATACGCAACAAACGTGAGTCGACGGGAGGCGCTTCGGCGCCTCCCGGTTCAGCCCCCGACGGAGCTTCCCATCGAGCGGAGTTGAAAACCGGCCTGCGCCCACTCCAGGTGGCGTCACTGGCTCTGGGATGCATCATCGGGTTCGGATGCTTCGTGCTGCCGGGAGACTTCCTCGAGACGGCTGGGCCTGCGGGGGCAGCTCTCGGGGTAATGCTGGGTGGCGTTATGATGTTGGTGATCACACAGAGTTACGGGGTGATGGTGAAGAGGCTACCGGTGGCGGGAGGCGAGTTCGCCTACGCCTACGACACGGGGGGCCGCTACCACGCTTACATCTGTGGTTGGCTTCTCACTCTGGGTTACCTGAGCATCGTGCCGCTCAACGCCTCGGCACTCGCCGTACTCGGGAAGTTTCTGGCGCCGTCGCTTTTCGCACGCGGTTTTCTATATACCGTGGCGGGCTTCGAGGTGTACGTGGGTGAGCTCGTCTTGGCGTCGGCAGCGATCATCCTCGTCGGGTACTTCCAGCAGCGAGGTGTCAAGGAGACGGGAAGGCTACAGTTCGTGATGGCTTCCGTGCTGGTGGCGGCGGTCGTGCTCGTCGGCGGAGACACACTATTGAGCGAAGAGGCCACGCTAGGGAACATGGCACCCCCGTTCCCTGTCGGCCGCAGCGCGATTGCTGCGGTTCTCGCCATCGTCGCGATTTCGCCTTGGCTCTATGTCGGCTTCGACACGCTCCCGCAAGCCGCCGAAGAGTTCGACTTCTCACCCGGTCTAGGCAGGCGCCTGATGACCGTTGGAGTCCTGGCAGGGGCACTGATGTACGTGGTGATGATCCTGTCGACAGCGTCGGTGATGCCTTGGCAGGAGCTTGTCGCGATGGATACCATTTGGGCCACGGGATCAACCGTCAGCGAGAGCTTGGGCAAGGTGGGGCTCGCATTTCTTGGCGTCGCCGTAACGATGGCGATTCTGACGGGCATCAACGGATTTTTCGTAGCAAGTAGCCGACTCATCTTCAGTATGGGCCGGGCTCGCGTACTGCCAGCGTGGTTCTCGAGTGTCCACGAAACCCACGGTACGCCGCACAACGCAATCCTCTTCACCTGTGCCGTATCTCTGGTGGCGCCCTGGATGGGCCGAGAGGTGATTTTGTGGATCGTCGACATGTCGGCGGTCGGTACCTCGGTCGGCTACCTGTACACGTGCGTGGCCGCGTTCGTCGTGGCGAGAGGGATGAGGGGCCGCCCGGGAGCGCTGAGCCAGAAGATATTCAGCGCCGCCGGCGCCGCGATGGCGATCGGGTTTCTCGTTCTCCTCCTGGTGCCGGGGATGCCGGCCTTCATGGCTCGCCCCTCGTGGATCGCCCTCGCCGCGTGGGTCGCCCTTGGGACCGTGTTCTTCCTCGTTAAGGCGCGTTCCTACCAGGCGATTCCGGAGGCGGAGTTGCGTTACCTCATCGTGGGCCGCGAAGCCGAGAGCAACTGAACGTCGGCGACCCCACACGGGACTGAGCTTCGCCCGGTCGAGTCGGCCCGATACGGTCAACCGTGAGTGGATGCCGGCCTGCGAGTAACACGAATTCAATTGGGAGGGCCCGAATTATGAGAATGTCACGAGTTGCCGGAGCGGTTCTCACACTCTTGGTGGGACTCGGCTTGAGTGGCTGCCGGTCTACCGCGGATACGATCTTCTTCGGCGACAACATCGTCACCATGGACCCGGATCAGCCGACGGTGGAAGCGGTGGCCGTGTTGGGTGAGACGATCGTGGCCGCAGGGGCGCGCGGTGACGTGATGGCGTTTAGAGGCGACGCGACGCGAGTTGTGGATCTCGGAGACCATGCATTGCTGCCGGGCTTCATCGATTCCCACAGCCACTACACGGGGGCGGGCGCCGAAGGCTTGGACCTGGATCCTCCGCCTGTGGGAGACGTCGGTAGCATCGACGACCTCGTTCGAAAGGTCAAGCAGTGGATCGTCGACTACAACATCCCGCCGGGCGAGATCGTATCCGGAGGCGGCTACGACGACGCGGTGATGAAGGAGGGCCGCCATCCGACGAAGTTCGATCTCGACCGGATATCGACCGAGCACCTGATCATCGTGAGCCACGTCTCGGGGCACTTGAGAGCGCTCAACTCGGCGGCGCTCGAGGCGAGCAACATCACAGCTGCGACCGAGGATCCGCCGGGAGGCCACATTCGCCGGATTACCGGCTCGATGGAGCCGGACGGGGTTTTGGAGGAGACCGCCGGTAGACTGGTAGTGAGGAGGCCTTCGCCGCCGAAGACGCCGGAGGAGGAGCAGGCGGAGTTCGACGCCCTTGTACGCAGGGCTACCCAGGTGTACAACGGGTACGGAGTAACAACGATCCAGCTGGGCGGCTCAACGAGCCCGGAAAGGATACGCGCGCTTCGCGCGGTTGCAGCGCGTGAGCCTCTGAACGCGGATGTCGCCGTATACTCGTCGGCTCGTGGGATCCTGGACGACAGCGTCCGGTATGAGCGGACCTACACGAACGGGGTTCGGGTAGCGGCAGTCAAGATGTTCCTCGACGGCTCGCCTCAGGGACGCACGGCCTGGGTTACGGAGCCATACGTCGAGGGGCCGCCGGGAGCGCCTGCGGACTATGTGTCGTACCCAACCATGGAACCGGACACGTTGAAGGCCCTCGTCACCCAGGTGATAAGGAAGGGCGTGCCGGTGTCCGTCCACTGTAACGGTGACGCGGCGAGTGACGTTTTCCTGGACGGCGTGGAGGAAGCGATCAGCGGCATGGATCCGAAACCGGATCATCGGTCGGTGATCATCCATGCCCAGATCATGAGAGAGGACCAGATGGACCGCGTGGCCCGGTTGGGCCTCGTGCCCTCGTTCTTCTCCTCGCACGTGTTCTTCTGGGGCGACTGGCACCGGCGGAGCTTCGGCGAGGAGCGGGCCAGCAACATCAGTGCGACCGGCTGGGCACGGGATCGCGGCGTGCGCTACACCATTCATACCGACGCGATGGTCGTGCCCCCGAACATGATGCGGGCGCTGTCGATCACGGTGAACCGCAAGACCCGCAGCGGTCATGTGCTCGGACCGCACCAGCGTGCCACGGTGATGGAGGCGTTGAAGGCTCTCACGATCGATGCGGCGTATCAGTACTTCGAGGAGGACACGAAGGGCTCGATCACGGTCGGGAAGCAGGCCGACTTGGTGATCCTGGGTGAGAACCCGCTCACGGCGGACCCGGCCGGGCTCGAGGACATCCCGATCGTGGAGACATTCTCGAGGGGCCGATCGGTCTATCGGAGATGAGGTGGCCGTCCTGATGGACGGGAAGGAGAGTACTCGATCATGAAGACAACCGACAGTACAAAGAAACAACAGCTGATGTATGAAGCAGAAGGAATAGAAACACGTGAAGGTCGGCTGGGCGAATGGCGCTGCCCCGCCGGTCATCAACCCAACCACCAAACAAAATCCCGTGATGGAAATAGTAGATAAGAGGAGCTTTGAAATGAGCAAGCAAAAAATGACCACGGAAGAGGCCTTCATAAAGGTACTTCAAATGCATGGCATTGAGCATGCATTCGGTATCATTGGTTCGGCGATGATGCCGGTCTCTGACCTGTTTCCAAAAGCAGGCATTACTTTTTGGGATTGCGCGCATGAAGGTAATGCCGGCATGATGGCGGATGGTTTCACCCGCGCCTCAGGCAAGATGTGTATGCTGGCGGGCCAGAACGGCCCCGGCATCACCAACTTCGTCACACCTGTGATGACCGCCTACTGG
>CAYTDU010000126.1:0-10544 GCA_964436395.1 uncultured Gemmatimonadaceae bacterium
CCTGCTCGTGAGAGAGCTTCGACTACCACCGCCGTCAATTCGGAGGCGTTTCGAGCATGCATGCTGCCGAACCCGACATACACGGGCGGTGGACCAGAGTCGAGAAAATCGTTTAGTTCGGTGGGTGGATTCCACCCTGTCACCTGATCTAGAAACCAATAGCCGGTTACGTGCACACTATCGGGCCAGTCAGGAGGTTTAGGGAGCACCGTGGGGCTGTAACCGTTTAAGACCGGTGTGTCGAGCCGCCGGAGGTGAGACGCAGGGGAACGGAACGGCAATTTGGGCAGGTCCAACACCTCCTTGCGAGCTTGGTTCATGCACCCGCGAAACGCGAGCCAGAACAGTTGTTCGCCCAGCGCATAGGTCAGGCGGTTGTGCAGTGCGCCGAGATTAGCGTGAATCGGAAAGGCAAAGCTGGGGAATTGTCTCGTGGGAGTCACTGGTTGGAGGAATGCAGCATAGCCGGGTATGCCGAGCTTTTCCACCACCGAATGTGCACCAATCCACCCTAATATCGAATAGAGCACTAGGTCTGCACCACGACATGCTTGAAGGCAGTCTTTGGTTCCTTGCACCATCATCGGGCGGATCAATCGAACCATCTGCATCGTGAAAGCGAAGGTGTTTTTCCCAGCAGCCAACCACTTTTGTCCGAGATCGCTTTCGACGGTCTCGCGTGGGTTGCCTTCCACAGGGGAAAAGTCGAGTCCGCGTTTACGGATTTCAGCCTCGAAGTTCCTGTGTGTGGCCACGCAGATGGAATGTCCGGCCGATTTCAAGCCAACACCGAGGGCTATGTACGGCTGGACGTCACCGCGCGAGCCAATTGTAGCTAGGGTAATGTGCATTTTACGATGTGTGTTCGACCAACCGACTCGACCGGTTCCGTTCAATCGCGAATGGGATGAGTCCGAATATCCCGGCTCTCCGTCTGCGAGTCAATCACATCTTTGGGATCCCTGGGTTTCGCCGCCTGCGTCGATTCGCGCCGAAGGGCGGTGGGGGCTAGTCGACTCTCAACGCCTCCACCGGTGCAATTCGGGAGGCTCTTCTGGCGGGCAGCAGGATAGCACATACGACAACGGCCAACAGCAAGAGAGTCGCGACAGTCACCGTGGACGGATCGGTTGGCTCGATCTCATACAACATGGATTCAAGAACCCGAGCACCAACGAATACTCCAGCAACACCGAACGCAAGGCCGACGAGTGCGGGCCGGATTCCCTGTTTGAGGACCAGTCGCATCACGTCGCCGGCCTCCGCACCCATGGCCATGCGGATTCCAATTTCCCGGGTTCTGCCCGATACGAGGTAGGCAACAACGCCGTACAAGCCGATGGCGGCGAGGGCAACTGCCAATGCGGCAAACGTCGTGAGGAGTGTCATGTAGAACCGACTGGGTCCCAATTGTCGGTCAACCGTTGTGCGCAACATCTCAACGTCGCGCATTGGGACATTTCGGTCGATTGTGCCCATCCGAGCTCGGATTGCCGGAATCACATCGGATGAGTTGGGGGCCGTCCGTACGTGAACGGTCATAAAACCGCCGCCCATCTGTGCGTGAGGCACGTATACCTCCGCCACAGGCGGGAAACTGAGCTGATTCGATCGGATGTCTTCTGCAACCCCGACTATCGTCCAAGGGGCCTCCGAGCCGTACCCCAAGTTGGCATCGACTGTGATCTGTTTGCCGATTGGATCCTGGCCCTCATAGAACTGCGTCGCCATCGACCTGCTGACAATTACAGCTCGTACTCCGCCATGGCGGTCCGTGGGCTCGAAGACTCGACCAGCCACTACAGGGACGCCCAATGTCTCCAAGAAGTCGGGGCTCACCACCCGGATATCCATGTTGGGTTCTTGTCCCGCCGGAGGCGCCGGCCTGTCGAGAAAACCGATGGACGTGATAAATCCGTCGTTGGTGAGTGGGCTGCCGTATACTGATGCCGCACCGGTTACCCCGGGTATTCCTTCAATCTCCCGCTCCAGTGATTCGAAGAACTGGACTGCCCCGCTCGCGTCATAGTCATTGCGGGGTAGCGAGATATTGAAGGTCAAGACGTTCTCAGGGTCGAAGCCCAGTTCGACTCGACTCAGTTTGGCAAAGCTCCGAATCAACGCACCCGCACCGAACAACAGGATCAGTGAAAGTGCAACCTCAGACACGAGAAGGGTTGAGCGCCACCTGTCGTGTGTTGGCCCACTGGTGCCGCGCCGTCCACCCTGATTCAGGGTTTCGCCAACTGGTGTACCCGACAGCCGAAACGCCGGTGCCAAACCGAATAGGACCGTAACGATCGCGGCCGTGCCGAACGTGAAGCCGATGACGGTTGGGTCTAGAGCAACCGAATCCAGCCTGGGAATCGTGGAGGGTGCCAATTGCAGCAACCAGCTCAAGCCACCTTGGGCGATCACAATCCCGAGAACCGAGGCAACGAGCGCAAGCACCGAAGCTTCCGACATGAGTTGTATCACGATTCGAAGCCGACTCGCCCCTAGTGCGGAACGCACCGCGATCTCTCCGGTCCTGTTGGAAGATCTCACCAGCAACAGGTTGGCGACGTTGGAACATGCTATCAGCAGTACGAGGCCGACCGCTCCAAAGAGAACGAGCAATGCAGGCCGAACGTTGCCGGTCACTCTCTCTTCCAGGGTTTCCAGGTTGAATAGCTTCCCATGACTCAACACGGGGAAGCGTTCTTGAAGGCTCAAAGACAAAGCATGTGCCTCTTCTCTAGCTGCATGAAAAGACGCACCTTCTGCCAGCCGTGCGATCACCCGTAGAAAATGGCAATCCCTGTTGCAGCCTTCGGTGTTCACGTAGCCAGGTACCCAGAGCTGCGTGTTTTGCGGATAGTTGAAACCTGGCGGTGCTACTCCCACGATCTCATACGGCTCGCCGAAAATCTGGAGAGTGTTCCCCACTGCACCGAAATCTCCACCCAGGCGTTCCTGCCAGAAGGCGTGACTGATCACGACCACGCGTGGTCCGTTGGGAACGTTTTCTTCGGCGCGAATGTCGCGGCCGACCACCGGTTCTTCATCGAACACCTCGAGCAATCCGTCGGTCACCCGGGCGCTTTGAATGCTTTCGGCGTCACCGAGACCGGTCAGAGTGAGTTGGCTAGAGTGGTAGCCCGCCGCTGCTCTCAGGTACTGCGCTTCCTCCTGAATGCTGCGCAAGTCAGGTTGCGACATCGAGAATCGTTCGATCCCCTGTTCCGGAAACGCAGACGAGATCATCACCAGCTCGTCGGGATCGTTGTAGGGCAGTGGTTTCAGGATGATCCCGTTTACGACACTGAAGATCGCCGTGTTTGCACCTATGCCTAACGCTAATGTGAGCAACGCCGCAGTCGTGAAACCCTTGGTACGGACCAACGTGCGGAGCGCGTAGCGTAGATCATTCAACATTTGTAGCCCCCTCTCCCGAACGGAAGGCTGCAGTGGATTGTCTCTCCGGCCGCCACAATTGAGCCTTTCTCTGAGACTGGCAGCATACGCTCGAGGAATGGAACGCAACGAGTCACGAAAGAAGAACCAGCACGCTCTAGTGCGTGCCCAGGGTCGTCCCGATTCGAGTTCTCGAATGAACCGTCTCTCCGCCACGGCGAGCATCTCTGCACCGAATTCTCGACGCATGGAGAGCGGGTAGAGCAGGAGCAGCAACCGGCAAAGAACCGTTGCCATGCTTTCACTGCCACGACTATGCTCGCCCAGTTTCATGTCGCCACGGTCAGCGTGCGCGCGGTCCGATCAACACTCTGCACTCTGCATTTTTCACTCCCCTCTCACTCCACTCTCAACGCATCCACGGGCGGTATTTGACTCGCCTTTCTCGCAGGCATCACGATGGCCAGAAGCACAACAAGGGCTAGCATCACGGTCACACCGGTAAACGTCGTGATGTCGCTCGTCTCAACATTGTACAGGAGCGATTGAAGAACACGTGAACTCCAGTATGCACCTGCGACTCCGAGTCCTATGCCAACAGCGGCGGGCTTTATTCCCTGTGACAACACCATGCGGATGACATCTGCGCCTTTCGCGCCGAGCGCAATGCGGATGCCGATTTCCCGCGTTCTTTGAGATACTAGATAGCCGATCACTCCGTACAGCCCGATACCTGCGAGGGCGACTGCTACCGCCGCGAAGATGCTCAGCAACAGCATGTAGAAGCGCGCTGGTCCGAATTGACGGTCAACGGTTTCATCGAGCATTTCAATCCTGCGGAGTGGAACGTTGGGATCGAGTGCTTGGACCTCTCTGCGGATCGCAGGCAGTACGTCCGGTGCGTTTGGCGCCAACCGCACAAGCACACTCATGCTGGTCGCACCCATCTGCCCGTGTGAAAGATAGATCTCGGGCCGTGGGGCACGCGTTACGCGGAGAGACCGAATGTCTCCAACCACGCCCACGATGGTCCACGGTTCCTCTGTTCCCCAAGCCCAACCAAATCCCATCCGAATCTGCTGCCCTATGGGATCGCTGTCGGGGTAGTACTTGTCTACAAGACTCTGACTTACCATCGCTGCGCGGGTTACCCCATTCCGGTCTGTACGTTCGATCGCCCGACCCGAAAGCAGCGGAACTTTCAGAGTCGCGTGGTACCCGGGAGTAGCGATCCTGGTTACCAGAACCTCTTCCTGACCTTCGGGAGGGGCTGGGCGGTCGAGAAACTCTGCGCTTGTCGATGCAATGCTTCCCCCAAGCGGGCTGCCAAATGCGGACCCGACTCGTTCCACCCCTGGAATCTCGGCGATGCGGTCCTCGAGCGTTTCGAAGAAACGGACTGTCGCATCACCGTTGCCATCATACGGGATTTCTGGGAGTGATAAACGGAACGTCAGAACCCGGTCTCTGTCGAAACCCAACTCAACCGCCTGGAGCTTCGAGAAGCTGCGGAGCAGCAGGCCCGCGCCGAACAACAACATCAAAGAGAAGGCGACCTCAGCGACAAGCAACGCCGAGCGAGACCAATCCTGATTCGCGGAGCCGGATTTGCCACGCCCGCTTTGATTCAACACACTGGCGACGGATGTCTTTGCCAGCCGCAATGCTGGGACGAGACCGAAGAGAAGGGTGATCATAATGACCGTGCCGAACGCGAAAAGCAGCACAAGCCCGTCAACGCCAACGTTGTCCAAGCGCGGAATGCTCGCGGGAGCAAGCCTTAGTAGAGTGGAAACTCCGATAGATGAGAGCGCGACGCCCAGAACGCCGGCGATGGCTGCTAGGACCGAGGCCTCGAGGAGGAGTTGCTGCACCAGCCTACCTCGTGCTGCTCCGAGGGCTGACCGCATGGCCATCTCACCGGCCCTGACAGTCGCCCGTGCAAGGAGCAGGTTAGCCACATTTGCGCAGGCGATTAACAACACCATACCGACCGCACCCAAGAGCACCAGCAACGCGGTCCGTACGTCTCCTACGACATCTTCCTCCATCGACATGATGCCTAGGGATTTCCCGTAGTTGGACTCGGTGTACTGTTCCTGAAGCCTGAGGGAGAGAGCAGACAGTTCGTTTCGTGCAACACCGATGGTCGATCCTTCTCTCATGCGGCCGACGGCACTGAATACCTGGCATCCGCGGCCGCAATCTTCTTCATTCAGATAGTAAGGGACCCAAACCTGAGCATTCCTCGGATAGTCGAAACCCTTAGGGGCCACTCCCACTATCTCGTACACGGCACCATCCAGTTGGATTGTCTGCCCTAGAACATTCGCGGTGCCACCCATTCGCTCCTGCCAGAATGCGTGCCCGATCAGGACCACGCGCGGACCATCTGGAATATTCTCTTCAGTGCGGATGTCTCTTCCCAACAGTGTGGTTTCCTGGAACACCTCGAGGAGCCCGTCCGTTACATGCGCACCTCTGATCGCCTCGGCGTTGCCCATGCCTGTCAGCGTCAGTTCCGATGCACTGAAGCCTGCGGCGCTTTCGATAGAGCCAACTTGAGACTGAACATCGCGCAGGTCGGGCTGAGAAATCGTGCTGAGCGCCCCCGAACCTCCTTCCCAAATCACACCGATGGAAACGAGTTCGTCCGGATCGTTGTAGGGCAGGGGCCTCAAGATGACGCCGTTTACGACGCTGAAGATTGCTGTGTTTGCCCCGATGCCGAGTGCAAGAGTCAAGATCGCTGCAAGAGCGAATCCCCGCGATCGTCCGAGATTCCGAAATGCATATCGTAGATCACCCAACACGAGCAGGATCCTTTCACGAAGTGAGAGTCGGGGACGCCCGTCCCGGCGTACGCGACTACTCAGGTAGCTACGGGCAGAGTTGGAGTACGCCTCAGGAAGGGCTCGGAGCGAGTCGCGCGCCAAAAACCCCCACGTCCGCAAACCACTCCAACGCCTACTCTCCATTCTGTTGCGGACCGCACGGGCTTCGGCCAGATCCAGCATCTCGGCGCAGAATTCCCGGCGCATGGACGGCGGGTAGAGCCAGATCAAGAGGCGATAGAGTAGGCGAGCGCGGGACTTCATGCCGGCCGCGATTCTCCGATCACACGTTTGTCCCTTACAGCATCCATTACGCGGTCAAGGCGCAACGCCTCCTGTCGGAGGAGACGCTTACCCTCACGTGTAATGCTGTAGTAGCGGCGGCGCGGATCGTCGTTCTCCGGATCTGGTCTAGCACCGGCAACCTCAATGAGGCCGTCAGCCAACATTTTCTTGATCGCGTTGTAGAGCGTTCCAGGACCCAACTGAACATCACCGCCGGTACGTTCCTCTACATCGGCTGCAATGCCGAGACCGTGCCTCGCGGAATCCGACAACGCCAAGAGGATATAGAAGACCGAACTCGTGAGCGGTTTTCCACCGCCCGCTGTTCTTTCTGTCATTGCCCAGAACTCCCGTTGGGGAAAAGTATCGAATGGCAATATATTGCTATACGATAGTTCCGACGAGTCGGTTTCAGCATTCACTCTGTGGATTTTGGCCGCGGACTAACGCGGATTTACGCGGATCCCGGCCCACCCCAACGGTGTTAGGTTTCACCGCCCAACCCCCACCACTTCAGCGACATTCCACGTTCTTCCGCGTCCCTGCGGTGCAGAAGCGAAACCGCTGCTCTCCAGACGCCCGCTCCTCCTCCTGCAGCTCTGCACCCGCGCCCGTTGACTTCCCCTACACCGACGTATACAATGTATACTCATGAAGTCTACTTTAGCGACTCAGGGGTGAGTCATGGGCGGCAACTACATAGGTGAGTTCGAGCAGATGGTGCTTCTCGCGATGCTTCAGCAGGGTGAGAAGGCTTACGCGATCGACGTCCGTAAGGAACTGGAGCGTTGTGCTGGCAGATCGGTGTCGCGCGGAGCATTGTACCGCACGTTCGACCGGTTGGAGCAGAAGGGTTACATCGAATGGGAGCTGGAAGATGGCAATACCGTTCCCGATAGAGGCGGGCAGCCTATGCGTCGGTTCCACGTGACGGAGGCCGGGCTCGTTGCCCTTCGAGCCTCGCGAAACGCGCTTCTCAAACTATGGCAGGGCCTCGACGCGCTACTGGAGAAGCCGTGAGCCCAGACACCAAGTCGCGACCGACCCCTCCTCGGCTCGCAGAATCGGTGTTGTCACGGTTGCTTCCGACAGGTGCGGTGGGGCAATCCATGATGGGCGATCTTCGCCAGGAATTCGCCGGTATCTGCCGTATCTCGGCGAGGTCTGCAATCCGGTGGTATTGGCGCCAGACGGTGAGCCTGGGGTGGCGATACGCACTGGCCAGGCTTGGCCGAGCTCCACGTGCGCCGAAACGAATCAAACATGGGCCGCCAGGAGGGAAAGTTTCTATGGGAACTGTGATTCAGGACATCAGCTACGCGGCGAGAACTTTCGCGAAACGGCCGGGCTTTTCTTTGACGGTGATTGCGCTGGTGGCTCTCGGCGTCGGCGCCACGAGCACGATCTTCAGCATCGTCGACAACGTGCTCCTCAACAGACTCCCGTATCCGGAATCTGAGCGACTCGTCTACTTCGATAACGCAGCTCATTCGATTCCGCTGTATAGAGACTGGAAGGAGCGGACGAATTCGTTCTCGGTTATGGGCGCTGTCTGGGACGATGACTTCGATCTCACAGGCGACGGCGAGCCCGAAAAGATTTTGGGCGGCAGGGTGACGAAGGACTTCTTCGGGATGCTCGGCGCCCGGTCCGAGATCGGCAGGCTGTTCACACCTGAGGATTTCGTGGGCACCCCCGCCCGCACTATCGTCATCAGTCACGGCCTCTGGCAACGGAGGTGGGGAAGCAACGTCGGGGTTCTCGGAAACACGATCACTCTGAACGGGAACCCGATGGAGATCGTAGGGGTGGTGAACGAGAGTTTTACTCCTCCCGCGGATGTTGATGTCGAAATCTGGCTGCCACTGGACGTCACAGTGGAAGACTTCCAGCGCCGCGGTCGCATGATCCTCTCTGTGATCGCCCGGTTGCAGCCGAATGTATCGCTGCACGCGGCTCAGGCGGATGTGGATGTAGTCTCGGCGGCACTCGCAGCCGAGTTTCCCGATAATTACCGGCAGGACGATGGCTCACCAAGGATCTATCCCGTGATTCCCCTGAAGACGGCCACCGTCGGTGACATCGGGACCACGCTCTATATGCTGCTTGGAGCGGTCGGCCTGATGCTGCTGATCGCATGTGCGAACGTCGCGAATCTGTTCCTGGCCCGTGGGACCGACCGAACCCGGGAGATGGCTTTGCGAGCGGCACTTGGCGCAGGACGCGGGCGGATTGTCACTCAACTCCTTACTGAGAGCGTGTCGCTCGCGTTGGTGGGAGGAACGCTAGGGATTGTGCTGGCCGTATTCGGCGTTGCGGCGTTCGACGCGTTTTGCCCGGGCGGCATTCCCCGTATGGAGAGTATCGCGATCGACGTCCGGGTGCTTGGTTTTGCCCTGGTCGTGTCAATAGGCACAGGTGTCCTGTTCGGTGTCCTCCCCGCATTCAGTGCTGCGAGGTCGGATGTTCGAACCGCGCTGGGTGAAACACCAGGAATCGGGTCAGGCCGTCGCAGGCGCCCGAATTTGAGGAGCGCGCTTGTGGTGGCCGAGGTCGCGATGGCCCTGATGCTATTGATGGGCGCCGGACTGTTGTTCCGGAGCTTCGTGACACTCAGCAACGTCGATATCGGGTTCGAGACAGAGAACGTGTTGGTCCTACCGCTCAACATCCGAGACAGCTACGAGGCGCCGCAGCGGATTCCATTCACGCGCGATCTGTTCGATCGCCTGGCTGCACTTCCCGGAGTGGCGTCTGTTGGAGCGGGCACTACGGTACCTCCCACCGGGGGTCGCATGTGTTGCTGGGTAGGTGGGATTCGCACTGATGACCAACCAGAATTTGAGGACGAGTGGTCTACCATCGCTCACCCAATAACGCGGGAGTACTTCGCGGCCATAGGGGCCGAGATTCTCCAGGGGAGGGGATTCACGCAAGTCGACGACGACCCTTCGTTGAACTCCACGATAATCAATCAGTCGGCCGCCCTATATCTGTTTGGGGAATCAAACCCCATTGGCCAGAGCTTTTGGTTTCGGGATAGCCGTTTGACCGTGGTGGGCGTTGTGAACGACATACGGCATTGGAGGTTGAGCGGCGACGATGAATACAACCTGTACCTTCCTTACGCTCTACACGGAGATATGGGTATCCTCGAGGTAGCAATCAAATCGTCGGTCGATCCTGGAGTGCTCGCCAGAAACGTCAGGGATGTTGTCTGGGCGATCGACCCGGATCTGCCGATCGGCGAAATCGTCCAATTGAAACACAAGGTCGCCCAGTCGATTGCGCAGCCTCGTTTTCTATCGATCCTGCTCCTGACGTTCGCCGCTCTTTCCATGCTGCTGGCAGCAGGAGGGATATACGGTTCACTGCTGTACTCGGTGGGCCAACGTCATAAGGAGATGGGCATCCGGATGGCTCTCGGGGCCGGGACCGCGAATGTGGTTGGGATGGTCGTGAGAAGCGGGCTGGTCCTGATTGTGATTGGGTTGCTACTGGGAATTGGCGGTGCATTTGCACTTTCGCGGACGCTAGAAAGCCTGTTGTTCGGAATCACTCCAGCAGATCCTGGCACGTTCGTAGTAGTTCCGTTGCTGCTCGGTGCAGTCGCGCTGATTGCGTGCTACCTACCTGCGCGCAAGGCAGCCCAGACCGATCCGATTGAGACGTTGAGGGCGGAGTGATGAGAAGTTGGAGGAGAGGGAGTGGGAGCCCTCGGCCTGAAGGCCGGGCTTTGCACTTCGTGCGCGTCTTGAAAGACGAACACGGGTGCTTCAGGACCCTTCGCCGAAGGTGGCCGAACCTGGGCTTCAGAGCAGGGGATTCACGGTGGAAGGTGCATGATAACTGATCCCAATCCGACACAGCCTCCGCGCGCCCTCGAGGCGCTGCTCCGTCGCTGCCTTCCCGGGGGTAACGTTGGACGCTGCATTATCGGCGATCTGCGTCAGGAGCACGCGGAGATAGCGTGCAATCAGAACAGGAATGCCGCCAAACTGCTGCTGGTCAAGGGTGCCATTGACTATG